>DAONDW010000104.1:0-6009 GCA_035402785.1 Methanothrix sp.
AATTTCGGCGGAATCATCCCTCTCTCCACTGTGGACTGGCCGGGGAAAGCTGCGATGGTGGTGTTTTTGCGAGGCTGTCCCCTCAGATGTCCTCACTGCCACAACAGCAGTCTTCAAAGCGGACAATGCCTGATGAGCTATCATGACATTGCCTCTCGCATCGTTTCCGAGATCAAAGGCTTTCGGATCTCTGCCAGGGCAAAAGCAGGATCAAAGGCCCCTAAAACATCAGATGCCACAGGACCAAATCCACCTAAATCATGTTCTGGCAGAACAGCACGCTTGAGCTCAACCCAGCAGACTGACCTGGAGGAGGCATCTGAGAGGGCAAGCATCAAGCCTTTTGTCGATGCACTTGTCATTTCAGGCGGCGAGCCCACGCTTCAGCCGGAGGCATGCACCAGGATTTTTCGGCTGGCCAAAAGCCTGCATCTTGCCACAGGCCTTGAGACATCAGGCTGCAATCCGGACTTCCTTGAGACGATGCTTGAAAAAGGGATGGTTGACAGGGTATTTCTCGACATCAAGGCCGCATTTGACGAATCGAAGTATGAGACGGCAACAGGCCGGAAAAATGTCTCAAGTCTGGTGAACAGGAGCCTGATTGCCTGCCTGAAATCCGGAGTGCCGATCGAGGTGAGGTGCACAGTTTTTCCAGAGATGCCAACAACTGCCGATCTGGAAAACATTGCCAGGACTCTTAGTAGCAGCAAGAAGGAATATCCTTCGAGCCGTCTGGAGTCCATGACCTTGCAGCAGGGCCATCCATGCGATAGAGGGGCCGCATTCGAGCCCGTCTCATCCGAAGCCCTTCAGAAAATGGCTGAGGCCTGCAGAAATGCCTGCAAGGGAGAACTTAAGGTCCTGGTTCACGCTGCTTCCAGGATCATCTGGAAAAGCTGATTAGCCAATGCACAGAATAGGCAGCGATCAGGTGAGATCAAATGAAGATCATAGGCTTTATTGGCCTGCCAGGATCAGGCAAAGGCGAAGCATCTCAGATCGCCAGGGAACTGGGCCTGACAGTGCTTGTAATGGGCGACATCATCCGCCAGGAGGCTTCTCGCCTCGGCCTGCAGCCCACAGACCAGAATTTGGGGCATGTGGGCAGGGAGCTGCGAGCCAGAGAAGGCCCGGACGCTGTGGCCCGGAGGATCTTTGAGAAAGCGATGGCCAGCGGAGAAGAGATTGTCGTGATTGACGGCCTGCGCTCAGGCGAAGAGGCTGACTACTTCCGAGGGCATGCGGAGGAGTTTCATCTTGTTGAGATCTGCGCTCCTGCCGAGACCAGGCTTTTATGGCTGACTGCTCGAGGCCGGCCCGATGACCCAGGAAAAGAAAAGGCAGATGCTGGCCACAATGATGATAGAGAAGCTGAGCTCAAATTTGAGGCAAATGCGGATCATAACGGTGAAGCTGATGAAAAAATCATCGTCTCCTGCAAAGTGCCGGACAGAAGAGCTGCTGAGGCTCTTGAGGAAAGAGAATGCCGGGAGCTTGGGTGGGGAATGTGCGAGGCCATGAAAGCCGCAGAACTGAAGATCAGAAATGACGGAAGCCTTGAAGAGTTTCGCAATAACGTAAAGAAGCTTCTTGTATTGCTCGCCGGAAGGGCGACGGCCACCGAAAGGAGCGCAACAGTTTAATGCTTTGGACTTGCAATAATAACAAAGAGAATTTTGGAAGTGAAGACAATGCAATTTAGCGCAAGAAATGCATTCAAGGGAAAGGTAAAGAAGCTGGTAAATGGTCCTGTGAATACAGAGGTAACAGTAGATCTGCCAGGTGGAGGGGAGATCGTATCAGTCATCACCAGATCGTCGGCAGAGAGACTGAATTTGAAGGAGGGAAAAGAGGTAGTTGCTGTAATCAAGGCCAGCAATGTGATAATTGCCACAGATTGAGTTTGTATCAGGCCTGGATGATGAGAACGGCTTTGCAGATCATGGATATCCCTATGGTATCAACGATCTGCAGCGTTTCATCCAGGTAGAAATGACAGTGGCAATACAGAAAAATTCCGAAGATATAGAAAGACTGCAAAATACAGAAAGACCGCTTGATTTGGTGCGTATTATCATCATATTATTTCAATCTTAAAGAGCATTTTGTGGGATTGTCATAATGATTCTTTTCGTAATAGGAATATGCGGCAATTGACGCTTGTTTAAATTTGTTAGAAATGATTTATAAATATGATGGAACGCTCTTCTTCTGCATGAATAAGGATTCTTGGATGAAAGTCATTGTAAAGATGGAGATCATTAATAGATAAAACGCCAAAATAAATGCCTGGATGGCTTAATTATTACTATTACTCCTGAGACTTAATACAATTGAAGCATAAAACTTTTAAATTATTCACACATGATATGCATGCACGATATCCTTTTATAATTAAAGGATAGTTAACACGTCTGGTGAAATAATGCATATTCCTGATGGCTATCTGGGGCCATATACCTATATTGCAATGTGGATCATCATGATCCCAATCTGGTATCATGCGGGAAACAGACTCAGCAAAGAGCTGAAGTCCAGGCAAGTTCCCCTGCTGGCTCTGTCAGCTGCGTTTTCATTTGTAATCATGATGTTCAACGTTCCCATTCCTGGTGGCAGCACAGGACATGCTGTTGGCGCTGCAATAATTGGAATCGTTCTCGGCCCATGGGCTGCTGTGATTGCCATATCAGTAGCTCTCGTACTTCAAGCGCTCATGTTCGGAGATGGAGGAATCACTGCCATTGCCGCCAATTGCTTCAACATGGGTGTGGTCATGCCATTTAGCGCCTACTACATCTACAAACTCATAAGCGGAAATACGCCGATCAGCTCATCTCGACGGGCCATTGGCGCAGCCGTTGCCGGCTATGTTTCCCTTGTGCTGGCGGCTGGCGTCGCAGGCTTCATGTTCGGAATTCAACCGCTTCTTCATAAAAGTGCAGAAGGAGTTCCACTTTACATGCCCTACGGCCTGAATGTGACTGTGCCTGCCATGGTCCTGGAACATGTCTTTGGATTCGGTATCCTGGAGGCGGTCATCACAGCTCTGATCTTCATCTACATCCAGAAGACCGACTCGTCTTTGCTCTACGGCGAGAAGGCAAAAACGATGGATAGAAAGGGCAAGAAGGCAAATGCTGCGTGAGGTATGCTTATGGACAAGATAATAAAGAAGATGGCAATCGGTCTGGGCTTGTTGATAATTCTGACTCCACTGGGCCTTCTGGCCGTGGGCGAGACATTTGGCGAATGGGGGCCCGAGGAGATCAAAGAGAAGCTGGGATTCGTTCCTCCCGGCCTTGAAAGCCTCTCCAGCCTGTGGAGCGCCCCTCTTCCCGATTACTCACTGCCGGGTGCAGACAGCGGTTCAATGACCGTTGCTGCTGCAGCATATATTCTCTCGGCTGTCATCGGAGTCGTTCTGTGTGGCGGCCTGCTATACTTCGTTGGAAAGAAGCTGGCCAGGGACTAGCGCCACCTTTTTATTCCCTTTTTCTGACAAAGAGCCAAAAGCATATCACAATTTGGCTGTCCTTTGAAGGAGAACCATGATACCAGACTGGATGAAGGATGTGGACATTCAACCATGCAATTGCTCTACCAAGCATCATGGCAAGAAGGGTTTTGTGGGAAAGACCATAGATGGAATCCTGGGCTTTCTCGAGGAGGCATTTCAATCTGAGAGCTTTTCTAAGAGGAAAGGCCTTCTGCAGAGCCTGGACCCGAGAGCCAAGCTCATATCCATTCTGGCTGTCGTCTTCGCCACAAGCCTGATTGGAGACCTCAGGGTTCTGGTCGCCATCTATGCCCTGACGCTGCTGCTTTCATACGCGAGCAAAATCGAGCTTGGCTTTTTCATCAAAAGAGTCTGGCTATTCATACCCATATTCGCGGGCATCATCGCAATTCCGATGATCTTCAATGTCTTTTTGCCCGGCGATCCTCTCTATACCCTGGCCTATCTTGGACCAGGAGCGCATATTGGGCCATTCTCTTTGCCAGAGAGCATCTTCATCACGAGGCAGGGAAGCATTGCCGCTGTAATATTCACAATGCGCGTGGCAGACTGCGTCTCTTCTGTTGTGCTGCTCTTTCTCACCACACCCCAGCAGATTCTCTTCAAGTCGCTTCGCACGGTTGGCGTTCCCAAGATCTATGTGCTCACACTGCAGATGGCCTACAGGTACATCTTCCTGCTAATGGACCTTGTGAGAGAGATGTACGTCGCCAAGAAGGCCCGGACCATAAGATCCAGAGGACTAATTGATGAGCAAAAATGGGTTGGAGGACGCATCGGGTATGTGCTTATCCGGTCCATTGCCATGAGCGAAAAGGTTCATCTGGCCATGATGTCCAGGGGCTTTAACGGCGAAGTGCATATCATGCAGGAGTTCAAGATGGCCAATCGGGATTATGTGGCGGGGATTGTGGCTGTATCCGTCTGCCTGGTATTGCTGTTGATCTCCCAAAATATCATTCGGATATAAAAACGGAAAGAACGCTAAAAGAAAGATAGATGATGGATAGATTGATGGCAGAAAGATTGATGACTGAAAGAACGGTAACATAAAAATCGATGATGGAAAGAGCTGTAACAGGATGATCGATGACGGAAAAACTATGGATACGATATTTGATTTAAAGCAGGTCTCCTATTCTTATGTGGGAAAGATCGATGCTCTCAAGGATATAACCCTGAAGATCGACCGGGGAGAACAGGTAACCATCATAGGCTCAAACGGCAGCGGAAAATCGACCCTTCTGGCCATACTGGACGGTCTTGTTTATCCAACATCAGGGCAGATTTATGCATTTGGCAATTTGGTTAGCGAAGAGGCCTTCGATGCCATAGCCGACAATGAATTCCGCACGTACTTCCGCACCAAGGTCGGATTTGTATTTCAAAATTCGGATGTCCAGCTCTTTTCGCCCACGGTCTTCGAGGAGATTGCCTTTGGTCCCCTGCAGCTCGGCCTGACGGCTGAAGAAGTCAGGTCCAGGGTGGAGGATGTTCTGGAGATGATGCAGATAGGAAAGCTGCGGGATCGATCACCTCATACGCTTTCCGGAGGCGAGAAGAAAAAGGTCTGCATAGCGACGGTCCTTGTCAATAATCCTGATGTGCTCTTGATGGACGAGCCATCTGCCGGGCTTGATCCGAGGACACAGCTCTGGCTGATAGAGCTGCTCCAGGAGCTGGCCGGTGCTGGCAAGACTGTGATAACGGCAACCCACGACCTGGAGATCATAGACCAGATCAGCAAGAGGTCCATAGTCATGGGCGAGGACCACAGTGTCAAGATGGATAGAGACTCGGAGAGCGTCCTGTCAGACTATGAGCTATTGCTGTCCTCCAATCTGGTGCATGAGCATAGCCATCTGCATGGCAAGCTGGTTCATGAGCATCTGCATGTCCACGGAAAAGGGAACAAAGCTCACACACATGAGCTTGACGAAAAAAGCCATAAAAATCATCATGCATAGCGTGCTCGCCAATGCAGTCTGCTGAATGCAGTCCGCTGAATGCTTCCTGACAGGCGAATAGCTGCAAACAGCCCATCCAGCTATCTCAGTCGAAGAGAGATGATGCAAGGACTGGGGTAGCAGATGTCTTCCACCACCGGGATGTTTCTGAGGCCAGAAGAGCAGGGAGTCCATTAGGGAAATACGTCCCTGACAGAGGATGAGGCCGTGAAGGCAATCTGCAAATTGCTGTGTCAGAAGGAAGGCGGCCATGAGCTTCAATTGGTGTTTGTGACTTCTTCCCATGCCCATGAAGGGGCAGGGCATCCTGCTTCATCGAGCACCTTCGGGTTCTCCACAGGCTTGAATTCGACGCAGTCCGCGCCTACTACGTTGTTGCCCAATCCAGGTTCGACTTTACGGGGTACATGGTACAGGCAACTGACTTGTATTCCCGATCAAGCGAGTCTGAAGGTTAACGGTCAGGCAGAAATAGGCATGAAATTAGATATAGTTGATCTATGCGGAGCGAAAGTAATGAAA
>DAONDW010000105.1:0-3131 GCA_035402785.1 Methanothrix sp.
GGAGATGAGGACAGCAAATATTTCGATCCCTTCATCATGGGCCTGATAATATTAAATGTGGCTGCTGTGGTTCTGGAGACGGTTCACTCGATCTACTCCGTCTATGCTCCTGTGTTTTATGCATTCGATCTGTTTTCAGTGGCGGTATTCTCTGTGGAATATCTGCTGCGAGTCTGGTCCTGCGTCGAGGACCGCAGATATGCAAGCCCCGTTTGGGGAAGGCTGCAGTTCATTGCCACGCCAATGGCCATAGTCGATCTCATGGCAGTGCTGCCCTTCTACCTGCCGTTTGTCGTGGCCGATTTGAGGTTCATGAGGGCCATGCGCCTCTTCAGGCTCTTTCGGGTGCTCAAGCTGGCGCGCTATTCCGAGTCACTTCAGACCTTCATAGATGTTCTGCGGCTGAAAAAGGAGGAGCTTCTGCTCATGTTTTTCGCAATCATCATCCTGCTCGTCATCTCCTCCAGCCTGGTTTACGATGCTGAGCACGAGGCTCAGCCTGAGGCATTCTCCTCAATTCCGGCTGCCATGTGGTGGGGCATTGTCACCCTGGCCACAGTCGGCTACGGTGACGTCTATCCGGAAACCCCCTGGGGCAAGTTCATAGGCTCGATAGTGGTCATTTTGGGCATTGGCCTCTTTGCCCTGCCCACCGGTGTACTGGCCTCCGGATTCACCGAGGTTCTGGCCAGGAAAAAGGAGAAAAACAGGATGAACAGGATGCGCTGTCCCCATTGCGGAAGGTATATCGGCGACCTGGCTGATTCTTCAAAGGATGATCACAGGAAAGAGCAATAGCCGCCTTCATCTGAGCTGTTTTCTCAAGAGCGCGCAGGGCAGCGCCCATTCGCCTCCAAGACAATGCTCCGAGCAGCCCTCGCGATTCCATCCATGATGCCGATAAAATGCTTCGGCATTCAGCGTGGCCCTGAGCGTAGCCTCTTTCTTTCCACCAGCCAGAAGCAGTCCTTCTGCCAGGCAAAGCAGCCTCTTTCCAAGCCCCTTTCCAGCCGCAAATGGTGCAACGTAAAGGGCACGAACCACCCCGATGCTCTTGTCAACTATAAGCATGCCTGCCAGTCTGCCGTCTCTGCACTGTGCCACTCGAAAATCAAGGGCTTCAATCGCCTGAAAGTAGCTTTCTGGCTGCAAAGTTGCTGTCCACGTTGAAATCTGCTCAGGCGTGTAATGGGATAGGCAAAGCTCACGAATGGAGCTGACATGCATTTTATAGATGCCGTCAATGTCTGAAGCAGCAGCCTTTCTGATGATGATCTCCGCATGCATCAGCATCGTTGTAATCGGATAGAAGCCAAACCTCTGATAAAAGCCAAAAACCCGCTCATTTCCGGCTGCAACTGCGATGCTCCTGGTCCTCGCATTGCTCTCATCAAGCCAGGACAGCGCTCTATTCATCAGACACTCTCCAATGCCCTTGCCGCGATAGGCCTCTTCCACAAATATGGAATCAATCTCCCCGAACCCATCGAGAGATAATGTGGAGACGATGTAACCTATGAGCTGGCCGGTTAGGGCATCTTTTGCCAGATCCACTCGCAAAAAGCCGCTCATGGACTTCTCTAAAAGCTCGTTCTTTCTGGCCTCAAATGTGCGCAGCGTTGCCATGTCTCCAAAGTATAGCGATAGATTTGAATGCAGAAGGTTCAGCTTCTCCCACAGCTTCTGGACCTCATCAAGGCTCTCCGGTCCTGCTGCACCGTATTTGATATCAGCTCTGGCCATCCATTCATCTCTTCATTGCCTGTTTTTTCATTTCAGCCGGCATCTTCTCAATGGCATAGCGAAGCGCAGTTCTCGGCATCTGGGTCCTCCACCGCATGACATATTCGAAGACCTCTGCCTGGTGAGCCTTGCTCGCCTCTTTGAGAAGCCATCCATAGCCCTTCTGCACGAGGTCGTCACTATCCATGAGCAGGATATCTGAGAGCTGAAATGCCTCCTCCAGGAACATGCCCTTTCTGGCTGGCAGTATGAGTGTCACTGCTGAGGCCCGCCGCAGCCACCTGTTGGATGATCGGGCCCATAACAGAAGGTTTTTCATGAACTGAGGATGCATCACGAGAAAGGTACCAAGAGTATGATTGCAGAATGTGTCGCACTTTGCCCAGTTGTCCACGTAGAGCTCAAGCCACCTCTCAAAGACAGCGAAATCAGAGGGAACGAACTGGCGGCTCAGGCCACAGGCCCATTCAAATGCAATGAAAGCCTCCTCTCCATAGCCTGTGGCGAGAAGATCCTCGCATAAAATAAAGATCTCCTCTTTGTCCTGGTTCCTGATATCCCTGAAATATTTTTTAGCAATTGCTTTGACCTGGGCGCTTTTTACACCATGGAATTTGACTGGCTCCTTGAAAAAGCGTTTGGCGCTCTCTCTGGTCGTCACATCAGAACTATCAGTCAGCTCTTGCCGCACAAAAGCCAGGACATTATTTTCCATGACATACCAGTGAATTTATCTCTATAAAAAATTCTTCGCCTCATACATGCAACCATTTCTCATCACACCGGCTGCTGGAAAAAGGCTCATCGGCATGGCTCTGGCAGCTCATCCGGCTATCCGGGAAGCTCTTCATTCAGGCACAATCGTCATCGTTGCAGGAAGCACCAATGGCTATGTCGCAGAGGAGATCCTCAGGTCCATCCAGCAGGCAGAAGGCTTTTCCAAAAGCCGATTCTTCCGGGGCCTGGCCCTTCCCCCAAAAAGGACCACTGAAGAAGGGCGTCTTCCTGACGAGAGCGGCTTTCCAGGAGATGTGGTAATAGAAAAGGGAATCTGGAAAAGGGGCAGGAGCATATTCGATGTCGTTGATGGCCTGGATGAGGGTGATGTAATACTCAAGGGTGCCAATGCCCTCGACCTGGCCAGTAGACAGGCTGCGGTTCTCATAGGTCATTTTATGGGTGGTACTGCCATTGTGTCCCTTCAGGCTTCAGCAGGCCGCAGGGTGCGGCTCCTCCTGCCGGTAGGCCTGGAAAAACGCATTTCGGGCAATCTCATGGACCTCGCGAGCCGCCTAAACCAGCCTGGCAGAAGTGGCCTTCGATTGCTGCCAATTCCTGGAGAGATATTCACCGAGATCGATGCAATCCGGCTTCTTTGCGGTGCTCTG
>DAONDW010000105.1:3231-5982 GCA_035402785.1 Methanothrix sp.
ACAGAGCATGTCCGTGGAAATATTTCTGCAGTGGACTTTCATGGGCGATCTTTGAGACCATACCATTCAAGCTATCAGACTATGAGGGAGAATGATGTCATTTTAATGGGACGGACATCTGCCTCGGAGGGCAATTTCAGCTCAACTGAAAATATCCTTTTGAGGTCGGATACCTCAGAGGAGGTCACAGCCAGTTTTTTCAAAGAGAAGGGCAGTCAGTATTTTGCTGTAAATTATTTTGAGAGCTGGCCTGTGATCATAAAATCCAGCAGACGGACGGAGTACGCAGGGAAAAATATCAACGAAATGAGTCTGGCCGACAATGGCCATGACTATGCATCCAGCAATCTTCTATACAATAAAAAACTGTCTGTCATTGAAAGGACAGGACTGTTGCAGACCAGATTGAACGCAACTGTTATTGGAATGCTGCTGCCAAATAATACCAGATCCAATGAGACTCTGGTATCAGCCAGATTAAAGCCCAACCATGAGACTGTATATATGATTTTGGCAAATAGCACAGGAATTGCCGATCTTAAGTACTGTCTGTCTGATTACAATTACGACTTCAAACATTCACTCAATCCGGTTGCTGTTGAGGGCGAAGGCTGGTACACGGGCAACTTCAGCATTTTCAGAAGCATTGATGAAAGATCCGTATATGAAAATGGATCATTTGACAGTGAAGAAATTTCATGCGATTTTGCTGAGAACGCCACATCAACATAGCAGAGAGATTTTGCAAATCAGGCAGAATAGATATCATTGAGGGCAGTTGATATCCGGGAAAGAGAAAGCATTTTATCTATGCAATTGCATGACCAGTATTCCGGTGCAATGCATGATATTTGCAAAAAAAACCGCACAATCCATTGGATCTTAAATGACAGGAAAAGCTGGTGAATTAACAGATGAGAATATTGATTTTAACTCTATCGCTGTTTTTTTTAGTATTTGCGGCAAATGGCCTTGAGATTGATGTATCTCAAGGAGATGTATCGATGTCTATGGACTATGGAGCCACCCAGGACGATGCTGTGCAGCAGCACATTAATCTGAACCCTGATGCAGGCACCGCAGAAAATTCCTGGTATTTCAGCGGATCGGGTTCCACTTCCAGGTCGGTCTATGGAGATTACGGCGGTTATGCCAAAAGCGGGTTTACAATAACAGGATCGAATGCACAGACATGGTACGATTTCTCTGTATCGAGCTACCCATACGCATCCGTGAGTGAATCTCTGACATCTCAAAAGGCTAATAGGATTTACTCCTATGCATATGCGTCAGCCAATAACGGCAATCAGGCCATGGCAACGATCGAGGTCTATTCGCCATCCAATAATGCGATTCTGAAGAACTACGCGAATAGAGCATATGCGACCTCTTCCAATGTTCAGGTAAAACAGAGCGCCAGCTCTGTCAGTGCATTGTCGTCATCTGGGTTTATCAAAACCGATTTATGGGCAATCAGATCCACGACATCAGGGATAAAGACAACGATGTCACCCAATAATTTGAGAGACTCCTCAGAGGTTTATGCAAAGATGGTAAATAAGCCTGTGTTGGGCACATACCCATACAATTGGGCGGCAACTGCATTTGCCGATGGCTCAACCACATATGCACAACAGGGTTTCTATGCGTATGCTGGTACGATAACAACAACCGAATACGCCAAGAAGTACGGATACTCAGGAATTCTCAAAAGCCAGAGCAATAGCGGGACACATGGCTTAGGCCAGGATGCATTCACAAAGAGCGGATCGTATGGCGTATTGTATCCACATTGGGTCTGAGATCCAATCTTTTTTTCATTATATGTCTGAATATAGTAGGAACAACGACAAACATTGCATATACGATTTTGGCAATACAGTCTGTGAGATTATAATTGTGACTTAAGGCACTCGCTCTGTACAAGGACAGGAGAGGATGAAGCTAGGTGCGCCGGAAACTCTGATATTTTCAAACGCATAAATAATAATTCAGTCCATCAGAATATCTCATTTGATGATCTGAAAATTCTATATGATTTTATTGCGTGCGATCTATAATCTTCGCAAAACGATTTTCCACAGCATGCAGAATAGACATCGTCGATGGCAGAGGATCTATTGTGAATAGAAAGGATTTTATCTAAGTAATTGGATAACCTGTATTTTGGTGCATGGCATGGTTTTTGCCAAAAAACATGCACAATCCTTTGAATCATCAATGACAGAAAATTTTGGAGGGAGGATAAATGAGAATATTGATTCTGACTTTGTCGCTCTTGTCTTTGGTATTTGCGGCAAATGGCCTTGAAATCAGCGTATCTCAAGGAGATGTATCGATGTCTATGAATTATGGAGCCAGTCAGGACGATGTGGTGCAACAGCACATAGGTCTGAACCCCGAATCCGGCACCGCAGAAAATTCCTGGTATTTCACCGGACCGGGTTCTACTTCAAGGGCGGTCTATGGATATTATGGCGGCTATGCTCGATGCGGTTTTAAAGTAACCGGATCGTATGCTCAGACCTCGTACGATTTCGCTCTATCGAACTATCCATACGCTTCAGTGAGTGAAGCTCTGACGTCTCAAAAGGCCACGGAGATTTATGCCTATGCATATGCCTCAGCCAATAACGGCGATCAGGCCATGGCAAAGATCGATGTCTATTCGCCATCCAATAACGCAATTTTAAAGGGCTACGCGAATAATGCATATGCTTCAGGGACAACAGTTCAGGTCAAGCAGAGCGC
>DAONDW010000106.1:0-4499 GCA_035402785.1 Methanothrix sp.
AGGACCTGGACTTATGTCGAGTTTTATACTGTAATCGCTCACATTGTCCAGTGGCACCAGCACGGACGAAAACGCCTCATCCCTTGCCTTTGCACTGGCAGAAGCTTCAATTGATTTGCCATCTGCATTT
The DNA here is from genome assembly GCA_035402785.1 of Methanothrix sp. Classification (GTDB taxonomy): domain Archaea; phylum Halobacteriota; class Methanosarcinia; order Methanotrichales; family Methanotrichaceae; genus Methanothrix. Next base: position 131 of record DAONDW010000106.1, read on the forward strand.
GACTTGCTGTCTGTGGATGACGCGCTCTCGCTCTTAGCCTGCAGGGATGGATTGTCCTGCCTGGAACGCTGAGGACTGATCAGCCCGCCGGTTGTGGTATATACCTCGGTCGTCGCATTGCCCTCGCCAAAAAACGCCGCATACTCGCTGCTCAAAACATCCTGCTGAGCTGACGGAGATCCCTTGCAGAGGATGCACTCGCCACCATTAACACTGGAGACTGCTGCAGCCAATATCGCTGCCAAGAGCAGGATGCCAGTGATTGCTCTGGATTTTTTCATGCTTTGCCTCATCAATTTTTCATGCGCCGATATCCATTCAGCAATGTTTTCATTCGGTTATATTTATGGAACCATTCTGGCGCAATATCTCCTGGTTAACCAGGTAGTTCTCATATGAGTACAGCCGGGCATCATATCCCAGCATTGTCAGGGCAAACCAGACCACTGATGCCTTCAAACCGGTATTTGTGTACACCACAACAGGCTGGTCCCTGTTGAGTATGGAAAATACGCGCTCCAGACGGGATTCATCCTTGAGTCGATTATCTGAGATGACGCTCTCGTAGGGAATGTTGATCGCACCAGGAATTGAGGAATTTCCAAATTCCTGAATGGACCTTGCATCCACAATCTGGGATTTGCCGCTCATAACATAATCGTAATCGGCTGTGAAATTTGAATTGATCTTTGAGGTATAAGTCCTGGCAGGCAGGACCGCGGTTTCATCAGATGTCGGATTCCCTGATGACGCCCAATCCCCGACCATTCCATCCAGCACTTTCACATTCTCATGTCCAAGGGACCTCAGGATCCAGTAAACGAAGTCCGCAGGAGCTGGACCGCCACCGCATGGCATGCATTCGCCGTAAATGACCAGGGAATCGTTGCCTGAAATACCGGCGTTGCCGAGAATTTCATCGATCTCTGAAACGCTTCTAACCTCGGTTCCATTGAGAAATTCAGTATAAGGAATTGCGACAGATCCCGGAATGTGCTCTGTGGCCTCCTCGCTTATATCGAGATAGATCGCAGAGGCATCAGTTGCATCCAGTGGCGCAAGCATGGCGTTTGCCCTATCGCTTCTCACAATAGATGCATTATCTTCCACAGGCATATGGGACACATGCGTCTTTTCAGCCGGCACATCGGCGGTGTTGTTTTGCGATGCATTCTCCATTGAAGAATTGCTCGCGTCTGTAGCAGCGACGCCACTAAAGCCGGAGAGGGGCTGCTTCCAGATTCCAACCCGGTTCTTCTGAGCAGTGCTCAGTCCCGGCATGACCTCAGTGCTTGCACTGACATTTCCGATCTCATCGAGCTTTGCAGTCCCAGACCACCCTGTTTCGCCCTTGCACGCATCGCAATAGGCCTCTCCAGCATGTGCCGCATTTGCAAGCACCAGCAACGATATAAACGCCATGATGCCCACCCCAGCCAGGCAGGACCATGTACATGACCTCAATGCCATCACGATCTCCCCATTTTGATACCATCATTAAGTTAGAAATATAAATTATGATGTTGAAAAGTCGCTTCTAGAAGTGACCTTGATATCGCCCAATGTCTCCTGCAATTCATATCCTCGCGAATCCGATGCTGAGAGGACGATTTCGTATCTGCCCGGATCCAGCAGTGCTGTGGAAAATGAACCCTGATAGTAATCTCCAGACAAAAGCAGCCTGCAATAGCCCTCAGCCTCATTTCCATTTTGATAGGCACGGGCGATAACCTGTGATATATCATGCCTGGACTGCAGCTTTACCTTTATCGCAATGCTGTCGCCCACCCTGGCCTGCACAGGAGAAAGCTCTTTGGTCACGATGGAGATCTGTGGGACCTGGCCGCCGATGATTGGATACTGGTCCATTGCAGTCTCGTCAATTGAATAAGGCTCATCGCCAAAGCCATCGCTTCCGGGAATATTCTGCCCGGAACCGCTCATCTCATCCGAACCAGAATAATCGCTCCACAGGTTTCCGCCAAATGGATAATCCCTGTTCCAGATGTTAGTGCCACGGTCGTCGGCCTGGATCACATTATCAATAAAGCGATTGCCGTAGATCTTATTCCGGCTGGACTCAAGAAAGATGCCAGTCTGGCTCTCAGATACGTTATTGAAGGCGATGACATTGCCGTTTGAGCGGCTCTGTATCTGCAATCCATAACGTCCATTGGATTGAATCTCATTTCCACGGATGACGTTTTGACCTGAATCCTCCATGAAGGTGATCCCGGCCACCACATTATTCTCTATGGAATTATTCAAGATCTCATTGCCTGAGCAGTTGAAACGCAGATCCATGCCGGAGTTGGTGTTCCGGGACATATCGTTTTTCTCAATCAAATTATCGATGCAATCGCGGAACATGTAAAGGCCGTACATATTTCCCTGAAGCACATTTCCCTTGATGGTGTTATTATTGCAGGAAGGAAAGAGGTTGATGCCATATGCGCCATTGCCATACGCCACATTGTCTGAGATCAGGTTATCATTGGAGTTTGAGAGGTATATTCCATACCATCCCTCGCCCACGATGCCGTTGAAGCTGGCATTGTTTCCCGTGATCGTATTCCCATCTGAATAAAGCAGAGCAATGCCTGGCTGAGAGCAATGGATTACAGTATTGTTGGCGATAAGGCAGCCCTTGACGCTGTCAAGCTTGATGCCATAAAATCCATCCTCTACAAAGAAACCGGAGATGCTCACATCATTCGCCTGTATGTCGATACACGCATCTCTGTTTCCGGCCCGAATCACAGCACCGTTTCCCACAAGATTCAGGCTCTTGTCTATGGAAATCTTGTCGTAGACGCCGGACGCAACCTGCAGAGTATCGCCGGGTGACGCTGAATCGATCGCAGATTGAAGATTCGAGCTTACCTGTATTGTGGCCCCATCCGCGATGACTGATATCAACAGAGCAGCAAACAATATGCAAACGACTGTAATTCTCAAGCGACCCACGTTCCTCAGAAGCATCTGTGTGGTTAATAAAGCTAACGTAGAATGATATCGATATAGACTTATCGATCATATGCAAATCATGTAGAACAATTAAAGCCTAGATAAGATACATATAAACGCAAGTCTTTTTATTTGTTCGATTCACAGGTATCAATCCAGGAGGATTTCATTTGAGATATGTGTATGCATTTATGGGCATATTCCTGCTGCTTGCAGCCACAGCGGCTGCAGGAAGCTTCAATGCGGAGATGGATGTAAAAACCTATGTGGACATAGACAACGCCAATCAGAGCTTTTCCGATAGCGACCTCCTCTGGGCGGCATCAACTGGCGGACAGCCGGGCAAAGAGGTCTACCTGAGCATCATCAATCTCTTCGGCTCTCAGGGCATATTCAAGCCCGAAAAGATATCATCCGCAACGCTGACCCTGGACGCGGCCCAGGTGGACAAACCAGGCAAGATCAAAGCCTATTTCCTGCATGGAGCGACTTTAGACACAACATCCTGGCTCGATAAGGATGATTATGATGAGGAGGTCTCCTCAGAGCCCGTAGAAGTCGAGGATACAGGAAGCATCACCATAGATGTTACGCCAATCATCCAGAAGGCCGTTGAGGTCTGCACAGAAGGCTGCCCATACTCCATTGTGCTGGTAGCTGAGGACGACGCATCTATCGCATTCGACTCCAGCTCACCTGAGCTTGAGTACACAACGCAAGATTAGGTTTTGTTGGCCTGGAGACGATGAAGGGATCCCGCCGCCAGGACCATGCTTTTTGCCATGCCATTTGTACAATGTAGAGATAGGATGAGGATCATGGGGACTTTATACTTCCTGCGTGCTTTGATGCGCCTGATGAATGCACCCAGGACCAGAATTGCCACAGCATGTCTGATGGTTGCAGCAATCCTTTTCATGTGCTCGTCGATGGCACTCTCTGCTGGCCATGACAATGAGGGCAAAAATGCAGCAGAGGTCATATTCATCGAGTCTCCAGGATGCACAAAATGCGCTGCCGCTGAGAGGGTTCTTGAGAAGATCGGGCAGGACACACCCATCAACATCAGCAGGCATTACTATTATTCAGAAGATGGGCACCGCATCATCAAGCAATATGGAGCCAAGGATGTTCCAGCCATCATCATCGGCATGCAGGTCATAAACTACAGGGACTACGAAGAAGATGATTCGCTGCTCGAAAAGCTCATCCGCGAGGCTCTTGCAAACCAGACTCAACCGGTTCAGGCGGCGTTCAGCATTCCTGCCACACCAGGCAACGAAAGTGATAGCGAAAATGAAAGCAAGCACTCCGATCAGGACCTGCAATTAAATTTAAAGGAGCTTTCCGCCTACACGATCTCAGCAGTTCTCGGTGCCGGGCTCGTGGCGGGATTCAATCC
>DAONDW010000106.1:4599-5861 GCA_035402785.1 Methanothrix sp.
TGAGCTGAAGAAAGCACAAGGTGGCAAAAGGATTAAAATAGAGAGATCGCTCAACAGAAAGATGAGGTGAATCTTTTTGTTTTTGGTAGGAGAGGCTCTCATAGGCAAGGAGCCTGAAATTGCTCATATCGATCTGATCATAGGGGATAAGGAGGGGCCAGTTGCTACGGCCTTCGCCTCCGGACTCTCACAGCTTTCGGCAGGGCATACGCCGCTTTTAGGCGTCATACGCCCCAATCTGCCCCCAAAGCCGTCAACGCTCATAGTGCCGAAGGTCACTGTGAAGAACATGGATCAGGCAGGGCAGATCTTTGGCCCGGCCCAGATGGCGGTATCAAAGGCTGTAGCTGATGCTGTTGCAGAGGGGATCATTCCCAAGGAGAAGGCTGAGGATCTGCTGATAATAGTATCTGTGTTCATCCATCCCCATGCCAAAGACTACGATGCAATCTATCGCTACAATTACGGTGCCACAAAGCTCGCACTGGAGAGGGCAATGGCTGGCTTCCCGGATGTGGATCTTATGCTCTACGAGAAGGATCGCTCAACGCATCCAATCATGGGATTCCGGGTGACGCGCCTGTGGGATCCGCCATACTTGCAGGTGGCCTTTGACCTCGTGGATGTGGCAGAGGTGCGCCGCGTTTTGTCGGCACTGCCTGAAAGCGATCACATTCTGATAGAGGTGGGCACACCCCTTGTCAAGATGCTGGGAGTCAACGTGGTCAAGGAGATCCGGGCCATTCGACCCGGAGCCTTTGTTATCCTGGACCTCAAGACGCTTGACACAGGAAACTTAGAGGTACGGCTGGCCGCAGACTCGACCGCTGATGCTGTTGTCATATCCGGGCTTGCCCCCAGGAAGACTCTGGAGCTGTCTATCAAAGAGGCGAGAAAGACAGGTATCTACTCTGTGATCGATATGCTGAATGTGTCTGATCCCCTGGCTGTCCTGAAGGGCCTGGAGGTTTTGCCTGATGTGGTGGAGCTGCACCGGGCCATAGACATGGAGAAGAGCGCACATGCCTGGAGCAACATATCCGAGATCAAGGCCCTGGCAAAGGGAGGAAGAAAGCTCCTTGTGGCAGTCGCAGGCGGAATTCGCGTGGACACCGAGGGCGCGGCTCTCGCAGCAGGCGCGAACATCCTGGTCGTGGGAAGGGCCATCACCCGTTCCAAGGACATTCGCGACATGGCCGAGCAGTTCCTGACAGGCCTCAAGCAGACGGAAATCGACCAGTACAGGATCATGACGGACTTCT
>DAONDW010000107.1:0-3724 GCA_035402785.1 Methanothrix sp.
TCTTTCTCAGAAGGCTCGCAGATCATGCCAGTGTCCTCCTTTACCAGGTCCATTACGGCATTCATGCGATGTCTTACTGTGACCACAGGAAGCCCGCACGCATTGGCCTCCAGGGCAGCCATGCCGAAGCCCTCCCTGGTAGAGGGCATTGCAAACGCTCTGGAGGATTTCATAAGGGACAGGACGCAATCGTAGTCCTCCACAAAGCCCAGGAACTGCACATTCTTTTCAAGCCCCAGAGCCCTTGTCTGCGACCTGAGCCGCTCCTTTTCCGGACCGTCGCCAATTATCAGTGCTCTTACATCCGGATGCTGCTCTTTGACCTTGCCCAATGCTCCGATCAGCAGGTCAACATTCTTGTGACTCGCAAGCCTTCCGAGATAGATGACATCCGACTGCTTTGCGGAGGGAGCAATGCTCCTGATCTCCTGCCAGTCTATTCCGCTTGGCACGATATGCACTGCTCTGCCACCCAATCGCTCCAGGTCTGCCCTCGTCCTTTCAGAGATGGCAATGTTATTTTCCGTAAGCCTTGAAGCCATCCATTCAATTGCCTGGCCCGCGATTCCCATACGTCCCATATATTCGCGCCAGTAGTCGCCCCACACCTCAAGCCATGTGATAAATAAATTCTGTCTCTTGAGGCTGGTGAGAAGCCTGGCAGAAAAGCAGGAAAGATAGGGAAAGTTCTGGCAGTCCATCACCTCCGCGCGAGAGCGAAGGTGCAGAAGATGGCCTGCAAAATAGGCTGCCTCTGCAATGGATCTTTTTCCGTTCTGGTAGAGTGGCATTGGCTGGCATATGCCGTGAAGCTGCACTCCCTCCCTTTCGATTGTCTCTTCGCCCGGCCACCACTTCATGCCGTAGCAGTGTACCTCATGCCCATCAGCCGCAAGGCGCCGGGAGATCTCGTAAATCCTTCGTTCTGCACCTCCCTTCACCCAGGGATAGACTGCATCGTAAACATAGGCGATCTTCATGGCAAATCCGGTCTTGCAATCTGCATTTTGTGCATCTGTATTTTGTGCATCTGCATTTCAACATGGCGGAGATCTGCGACAGACATGCTTTCAGCCTTCAATTCCTGGCAGCTACCTTTTTACTTCATCAGGACCAACCATCAGCCGGCGCAATGATGATATGGCCTGTCTGACTTCATGATGAGGATATTGAGTTCTGAGCGCCACTAGAGATCTCTTCCAGGTATCAGGTCACAGCCTGTACAGCGATAGCAGCCGGTGAGGGCAAGGGACCCGTCCAGGCCATTCTTTTCAAGAGCATTCTTCAGGTAGCGCGCCAGATCCAAAAGACGGATTTCGCCAGGCCTTTCCATGAGAGCAGCACCTTTTCTCAGAGGATGCGGATAGACCGCCCGCAAGACCGGAATGATTCCCTTTCCCGTCAATTCGTCTATGCATTCCCTGAGGCTCTGATCGGATTCGCCGAGGCCCACGATGATATTGGTAAATACCCGGTTCTTTCCGAAGATCCCCACAGCCTCCACGAGAGCATCCATGATATCCTGAAATGAAATACCAGGACAGACTCGCGAAAAAATCCCGGCATCAGCGCACTCCAGGTTGTATTTGACCTCTTTTGCTCCTGCCTCATGAAGAATGCGATTTACTCCCGGAAAGGGGCTGATGGACACGCCTATTGGAACTTTAAACCTGGAGAGCTCCCGCACTATCTCCGCAACCCTCATAGCCTCATGTCGCGGCGAGACCTCAACTCCACTCGTCAGAGATATGGCCTTCATCTTTCCAGTACGCGCTGCTTCTTCTGCCATCTGCAAAATCGTATCCTTTGATTTTATGCTGCCCTGAAGCCTTGGCACCGCACAGAACTTGCAGTCATAGATGCAGCGCTCCGATACAGTGATGTAAGCCTGTTGCGGACAGTGCAGAAGTGGCTCGACCAGACGACCGCGTGCAACCTCTCTCGAACCCTCAAGGATGGAAAAGCAATCAGTGATCTCAGAATCCCCGGAGCAGCTCTCGATGCGAAGCGGAGAGGAAGGCTGCACAGACAGCCGCACAATATGCGGACCTGACTGAAAGAAGATGGACTGCCCTCCTGCACCAGGACCCGCAGTCGAAGTCCGGCCATCTTTTCCTGGCATTTGCTTATTCGTCTGCTTCTGCATCTGTACCTGCACAGTTCCAATCGAAAGCAGGTGCGCTTTTGTCTCAAGGTCCATAGCAGTCCATCCACCCGCTCAATCGATATAAATATTAAGCCTGCATGTCCTGGTCAGTTGAAGATCAGCAAAAACATCACTAACCAGGACACTAACCCGGATTGCGCCGCTCATTGGTGCGAAATTAGACTGAGAAAATTTAAGAAAAAGACAGCCCCAGGCAAATATAAGCAGGAGTATCCCATGAGAATGAGAGAATTTTGGCATCTGGCCGTCCTTGCGGCTCTGGCAACGCTGATGACTCTAGCGGCAGCAGCCCAGTCTTACGAGATCTCCGATCTCTATTCCAGCATGGATTCGGCAGATGTGACTCTTCAGGGAGATGGATCTGGCATGGTCTCTGACATGGTCCTGAGAATGGATTTGATTTATGAAGGAAAGAAGATCGCATCCGAAAATCTGACCGCTGATGACGCCGGAACCTATGTCGTCCGCTGGCCTGAATTGGATGCAGAAAAAGGAAGCTATGATGTCTGCGCAAGCCTGCTGAACAAAAATCATAAGGATGATGATAAAAATAGCTCTGACATCAGACGGAAATGCTACAGCTTTTATTATGGGGGCGTTGAGCCCATAAGGTTTGACGTGCGCGATTTTCGTGCTGACTCCAGGGGAATGCATCTGGCAATCAGCGCCAGCGATCCCACTGTGGTCGATATTTACTACATGCTGATCGATGGAGACAGGGCAATCTATGTCACCAGAGAAGAGGTTGTGCCCATAGCAGGAAGCTATGCCATGCCCATCACAAGGGATTATGAATGGAAGCAGATACTGGAAAGCGGACACACGTACACTGGAAGAGTGAAGATCGTTGAGCTGAATCACAACCAAACCCGGGCATTCATGAATTCATTTCAGGCGCTCGACGATGCCAAGATCACTGAAACCTATCAGGATGAAACAGGGGCCAGTGCAACTGTCCTTGGAAACTCTCGCGTTCCCTTTGAGGGCTTTCTGCGCTTCATTCTCATGAAAAATGGCTCAGCAATCAATACAACACTGGCGAAGACACCTGTTCTTCTCCTGGGAGATGATGAGACTGTTGAGATCACATGGAACCATACGCTTGAGCCCGGCATCTACCAGTTGAGAACCATTCTCCTCAACCGGGAAGGGGCCGTCAGGGATTTGGAGGAAAATGTGATTGAGGCCGAGCCACGGGCACAGAGCAATACAACAAATGCAACAGAGAACGCGAGCTTTCCTGCAGGAGCTGCGATTATAGCCATGCTGGCCGCAGCAGTATTCATGAGGAAAAGATGAAAATAGAGGAGAAAACAGAAATCATCAGAGAATAGATGAAATGATGAATAGATGAAATTCAGGTGCACAATCATGCAAGAGATCACTAAGGCTTTAATACTCTGCTCCCTGGTGCTGCTGGCAACCCTTGCGACAGTCGCAATGTCAGAAGTCAGCCAGAATGCCACAGTCAATCAAACTATAAATCAAACGACAAACCAAATCGAAAATCAGATCGTGAATCAAACAGCAGATCAAGCCACAAATCAAACCATAAAT
>DAONDW010000107.1:3824-5852 GCA_035402785.1 Methanothrix sp.
AAATCAAACCATAAATGGATCCAAAGAAGCGATTGGCCAGACAAACGGATCTTCTGAGGCCATCATCCTCGGATCAGGAAATGCCATTTCGCATGACAGGGTTTTGAGAGCGGGCTTTGAGAAGACCAAGCCCATGAACGATCTGGATGTTTATGGAAACAGGTCTGTTCACGATATATCGCCCAATTCCACAGCAAAAGCGCCATTCGATATAGCCCAGCGTGTGGGAAATGTGTCTTCGTTCACCTACAATGCGGCCTATAAGCCCTTCTACAATATCAGCGAATACTCAAGAACCAAGCCCGCCTACCAGGCACCTCAGTCGCTTGCCAGCCGGTCTGTCTATAATATCTCCGGCTATCCTGAAATCATGACTGCAAACAACATACCGTCAACCCGTTCATGATCCACGATGTGCGGCATGCAATTATGCAGCCCGCAAGTGCAATGAAAAATAGAAAGAAAATAGAAATAAAGTGAATCTCCAAGGCCATTTTTTTTGTCTGATTGTGCAGGCTGCGGCTGCCCTCTGGCCTTCAGAGATATTTTTGCAATTTGGATTTGAGTGCAGGCTTGGGATAAGCACCCACCAGTTGATCTATGAGCTTGCCTTTCTTGAATATCATTAGAGTGGGAATGGCGGTGATTCTGTATTTGGTCGAAGTCTTCATGTTCTCATCTACATTTAGCTTGCCAAAGACAGCCTTTCCCTTCATCTCAGCCGCCAGCTCCTCGATGATTGGGCCGATCATACGGCAGGGTCCGCACCATTCAGCCCAGCAATCGAGGATGAAGAGCGGATACTGGGATGTAGCCGAATCAATTGTGGCATCGGTGACTATCACAGGCTTATTTGGCAGCTCAATAGACGGCACAGGCGGTTTGTTCATATCATTTTTCATCTGTTCCATTTTCTTTCTTTTTATCTCTTCAAGCTCGTCCAAGCTCAAACCTCCAAGCTCTCTTTTGCCTTGATTATAAGGGATTTGAAATGCCCCAGATCAACGGGCATGATTTCGTAAGGCAGGTTGGTGAAGTCGAAGAACTCCAGGAGATCATTCTCGCGAAGTGATGAGTCGCTGAGGGTGTCAAGGTAGACTGTGCCCTTAAAGGAGCCCATTGCCATTCTGGCCTCCTCCTGTCCCCAGTTCAGGCTCTTGAATATGTCCTTCCAGGCATCCAGCCAGCCAGGAGAGAGATAGAAAAAGAGCCCTTCCTTCGCCTTTTCCTCCATGCCTTTTCTCGTGATGAAAGCGTCAACGCAATTCTGGCTTTCTATGATTGCCGCCCGGTAGGGCCGAAGAATCTCCTCCATTTTGGGGTGGCACTGGCCGAAGATCACTATTGTGCCATCAGCTCCTTCATCTTCGCATCTCTTCAGCTCGGTTGTGAGCGCCCCGGCCAGGTCGTCGAAGCTCACATGCAGACCAGCAGGCAGATAATGCACCTTGAAGGAAAACCCAAGATCTTTTCGCAGAAGTTCGATCTCCTTTTCAAAGACGCCACAGGCAATCATTGCATACATGGATACATCAATCTAGGCTACGATAGGATATATCTGTGATCCTTGAAAGCAGGCGATTAAAGCAATCCAGCACAAAAAAAACAATCATCCCCTATCCCCTCGAAATTATGGTGCAAATTGCGCCAGGCAGCACCGGGCCAGGCCCGGGCTTCACTGGCACAGCGAACAGCAATGAACAGGCTTCAGCTCGCCCTCATCCTCCAGGCCCGCTCCCCATCCGAGAACATCTTTCGCACACCCCTGAAGAACTGCCTTTCCTCTCTCCAGAAGACAGGCAAAGTCGCCCATGCAGATAACATCACGCGGGTCATGAGTGACTATGATGCATGAAACCTCATAGGCTCGAATGCTCTCCTTCAGCTCGTGCCTCATGGCCGCCTGCTTTCGCACGTCCAGAGCAGATTGTGGCTCCTCCAGGAGAAGCAGCCTCGGCCTAATTATCAGAGCTCTGGCAAGAGCAACCCTCTGCTTCTGTCCTCCTGAGACATCAACTGCCTTTGCCT
>DAONDW010000108.1:0-5796 GCA_035402785.1 Methanothrix sp.
TATCCTCGAATGCGAAATCTATAACTTCTTATAAGCCGAACAGTCTCCCTGTGGACTGGCTCATTCTCTCCATTATGGGCGCTGCAGCGCTCGCGGTCACAGGCATCATTGACAAGTTCATTTTGAGCAGATTTGTTAAAGATGCCATGGCCTATCTGCTGGTTCTCGTTGTCATGCAGCAGATACTCATCCTGGCCATTCCGGCCTATATGGGATGGGGCTATGTATTTCCCCAGAGCATCTATGCAATGGTCACCGGCGTTTTTCAGGTTGTACTCTGGACCGCCTATCTTTTAGCGCTGCAACAGGAGGAGACCAGCAGGGTGGCTGCCCTGGTCTATGTCTTTCCGGTCTTCGTATTCCTTGGTGCCTATCTGTTTTTTGGAGAGACACTGGACCTCAACGATTATGCAGGCGGTGCAATGCTCGTTGGCAGTGCTATCTTGATATCCTACCGGCCCGGCCAAAAAGGCGAGACATCGCTTTCCCCGGCTCTGAAATACATGACGGTCTTCTGGGTTTTCACTGCTGCCTATGCACTGGCATCCAAATATCTCCTGGACTTCATGACAGAATGGCATCTCATCCTCTGGTCATCCATCGGAAGCGTTCTGACAGTCCTGCCTCTCCTTCTGAGAGAGTCGGTGCGAAGGGAGGTGACTGCGTATTTCCGGGCAGGTCTATTTCTGCTGGCGGCCCTTTTTGCAGATGAGGTCTTTGACATCATCGGCAGGGGTGCCTCTGTTTTTGCATACAAAGTGGGATCTGTGGCTCTGGTCTCAAGCGTTGCAGCAATGCAGCCTTTCATCACACTTCTCTATGTCATCATCCTGGGGCTTTTCATACCGGGAGTCATCTCTGAGGAGCTTGACAGAAAGACGATGACACTCAAGGTGACTGCAGTTATCATGATCATCACTGGCGTTTATCTGGTATCGTGATTTAGAGCATTTCATCAAAAAAGCTTGCCTGCTGCAATTGCGGCAGCAACTGCAAACGGGTCTGAAGCAGGAGACGGCGCTACAGTCTCAGCGGCAAGAAGAAGAATGCCATTGCAAGTATTCCGTAGACTGCCAGCAGCATTGCCCCCTCCAGCCAGTTGGATTCGCCGTCCAGTGAAACCAGGGCCGAGATCATGGAGGCTGCTGTGAGGGCGATGAGCTCAAGCTGGTTGAACTGAAGCGTGAGGGGGTTGTTCAGCAGGAGCGAGACGAAGACCAGCACAGGCGTCACAAAAAGGGCGATCTGCAGGCTTGAGCCAAGCGCGATGGAAAGGGAGAGGTCCATCTTGTCCTGCCTGGCGGCCTGAACCGATACCAGGTGCTCTGCCACATTTCCAATGATGGGAACGATTATGATTCCGACGAAAAATGGCGTCAGGCCGAGGGTGTCTGTTACAGCTTCCACCGATGCTACCAACAGCTCGCTCATGATGGCGATGCCAGCCATTGACAGAGCCATGACGAAGGTGGCATGGCCTGCGCTCCAGGAGTGCACTGGCAAAGCCTCTCGCGCGGTCACTGCATCGCATCGGATGCTGTTTTTCTCAGTGCAGCTTCGAAGAGTGTAGATCACGAAGAGCAGATAGAGAACGATCATTGCTGCGGCTGTCGTAAGGCTCAGCTCCTCTACCAGCATGCCATCCGAAATGTAGAGGCTGAAGAGGGAGGGAACGCTCATGGCAATGAGCGCCAGGATGGTCATGGTGGCGTCTGTGTCCACCTGTCTGCGGTCGAAGATCTGCCTGCCATTTTTAAGCCCTCCAAGAAGCATGGAAAAGCCAAGCACGAGCAGCAGGTTTCCGAGAATCGAGCCTGTGAGAGAGGCCAGCACAAGCTGCATCTGTCCGGCCCGGATGGCGGCTAAGGTGATTATCAGCTCGGCTGCGTTTCCGAAGGTGGCATTGAGAAGTCCACCCACGCGCGGGCCTGTCTTTTCAGCCAGGACCTCGGTAGCCTCGCCAAGAAGCCTGGCCATTGGGATGATAGCCAGTGCTGAAGCAGCGAAGACAAGTATTTCGCCAGTTCCTGCCCAGTGGGCCAGGAGAGATACAGGCAGGAAGAGCAGCAACAGTTGCAGTGAGCGCATTGGAATCAACCTCGATTTTCGGGGTTTTTCTTTTCGAATGGAAATTGGCAGGATTCATCCGCCACTTAACCTTAAAAAACCCTTTCCCAGATCAGGCATCTTTTCGGATATACAGATTTTCTACAGCGACGAAGAATTTATTGAAATAGCAGCCTCCTGCGATAGAGGCGGGCAGCCAGATCTGCGGCAATATGGCAAATGATACGGGATGATTTCTGCCATAGACGAAGAAACTTTATATGATACAATGATATCCAGCCTTTTGAGAAGAAATAATAGAGGCATTAGATGTCTATACCGGATTTTCAATCTATAATGCTGCCGCTGCTTGAAATTATGAAAGATGGGGAAGATCACAGCCATGGTGAAGTCTCTGATGCCCTGGCCGCCCGATTTAAGCTAAATAACGCTGAAAGGAGAGAATTACTTCCCAGCGGAAGACAAGCGAGATTTGGTAATCGTGTGGCATGGGCCAGAGCTTATCTAAAGAAAGCTGGGCTCATTGAGAACACCAGGCGAGGAGTCTTTCATATCACCAAACAGGGCTTAGAGCTTCTGGAGAAAAATCCTTCGAGGATAGATATCAAGCTATTATTGCAGTATCCGGGGATACAGGAGTGGTGCGGCAAGTCCTCTCGCGAAGATGATGAAACAGCAAATGATGGGGGCATCAATGATGATGCGATCGAGAAGCAGACACCACAGGAAGCTCTCGATGCCAGCTATCAGGAACTGAGGAGATCTCTGGCAAATGATCTTATCGAACGAATAATGAAATGTCCACCTAAATTTTTTGAGGGATTGGTCGTGGACTTGCTCGTAGAAATGGGGTATGGCGGCTCAAGAAGAGATGCAGGACAGGCAATAGGCCAAAGTGGAGACGGCGGCATAGACGGTATTATCAAGGAAGATCGACTCGGCCTTGATGTCGTCTACATTCAGGCCAAGAGGTGGAGTGGCACAGTAGGAAGGCCATTGGTGCAGGCTTTTGCTGGGAGTCTTGAAGGCCAGCGGGCAGGAAAAGGCATTATGATTACTACATCACAGTTCTCCCAGGATGCCAGAGATTATGTTGACAGAATACAAAAAAAAATTGTCCTCATAGATGGAGAGCATCTTGCTCAATTGATGATTGATCACGGCATTGGCGTCTCTGAAGTCGTCAATTACACAGTAAAAAGAGTGGATCTGGACTATTTTGATTCTGAGCAGTAGCTTGAGACAGCAATTTATATCTCAGCATTTCATAGAGGAGTCCTATAAATCACATTTTTTTATGGCATTTATGACAGCAGTCCAATGATTCACGCACGCGACCCAGCACACCAATATTTCTCAACTTCTCTGATTGCCCGGTTCTCGATCCCATAGCTTATAAAGGGGAAGGCTCATTGGCAGGAGGACAATAAATGGCAACCATCGAGGAACAAATTAAGGCTCTGGAAGAGGAAATATTCAACACCCAGAAAAACAAGGCCACGGAGCACCATCTGGGCAAGATCAAAGCCAAGATCGCAAAGCTCAAGGCGCAGCAGGAGCTCCAGAAGATCAAAGGCGGCGGCGGAGGCAGAAGATACTACATCAAGAAATCTGGAGACGCGACCGTGGCACTGGTGGGATTTCCGTCTGTCGGAAAGTCCAGCCTTCTAAACTATCTGACAGGCTCCAGGTCAGAGGTTGCTGCTTACCAGTTCACCACCCTGGAAGTCATTCCAGGAGTCATGAAATACAAGGGCGCAGAGATCCAGATCCTGGATATGCCAGGCATCATCAAAGGCGCTGCAAGAGGAAAGGGTCGGGGCAGAGAGGTCATAACTGCAGCTCGCGCTGCGGATATAATTTTGCTTTTAGGAGATGTCTTCAACTACCGGCTGGACATCCTGGAGAGAGAGCTGTATGATGCAGGAATACGGCTGGATAAGCAGCCTCCGAATATTCACATCACCCAGGAGAAGAAAGGCGGAATAATTGTCAGAAGCACTGTGACCCTCACCCAGATGACCGAATTTGAAATAGCAGAAATCATTCGGGCCTATGGCATCGTAAATGCGAGCGTCACAATCCGCGAGGACATCGATACAGATAGCCTGGTGGACTTTCTGGCTGGAAACAGAGTTTACATTCCATCAGTTGTGGCCATAAACAAATTCGACCTCAAATATGGAAATGTCGAGAGCAAGATCGCTGAGGATCTGGGCAGGGATTATCTTCCCATCTCCTGTGCCACCAACATGGGCCTGGAGGAGCTGAAGGACCTCATGTACAAGCGGCTGGGATTCATTCGCGTCTACCTCAAGCCGAAAGGCGGAAAGGCGGATATGAAAGAGCCGCTGGTTCTCCTCGATGGAAGCTCGGTAAGGTCGGTATGTGAGCATCTTCACAGGGACTTTGTAAACCTTTTCCGCTATGCTCTGGTCTGGGGCGATAGCGCCAAGTTTCCTGGGCAGTCTGTGGGCCTGGATCACGAACTGAGAGACAGCGATATACTGTCCATAATCACTAAAAGAAGATAGCGAATATGACAGGTGATAATGAACTCAAACTGATTTTATTTTTTGTACCGGAAGGTATATATCCTGGAGCGTCCTTTTAGTGATGCTGGATTCGTCGATTCAAAGTGATTTGTTGAGATGTTTTCGCAAATGGTTTCGATTCCTTGAATCGATTCAAAAGGTAAGTGAATTGAATGTTTGAAAGAAAATATGAAAACAGTGGAAGTAGCGACCGATTTAATCGCGGTCCAAGAGAAATGACTGATGTCACCTGCTCGGAATGCGGTAAGCAAACACAGGTGCCCTTCAAACCAGATGGTTCCAGGCCGGTCTATTGCAGCGAGTGCTACCAGAAGCACAGACCTGCCAGGACCCAGAGGAGATACTAATCCTCGGATATTTCTGATGATTAAAAAATCGAGGGCTGAGTTCATAAATTAGAGAAACCGGGGAGATTACCCCACCCTGCCCTCAACATTTGCTCTAATGAGAGAATTGATTATTTCAAATCCAGAAATGAGCATGGAAAGGGGTCTTATTGAAGCATTCAGAGACGAAACAATTGGATAAATTTGAGGTCATCGTCTCAGAGCTGTCGAGGAGAGGTGTATCGGTCCTTATGCATCGTCCCACCCGCTGGGGCTATGTGGTGGATGCGGTCATCCCTTCATCAAGGATTGTAATACTAAAGATGCCGGACCTGACAAAGCAAATCAAAGTGGCTATGAGCCAGTTCCGGGATTTGATCAACAGATTAGAGAGCGATGGCTATCAGGTAATGGTCATTCCCAAAAATTGCAGGGACGAAGCGCAGATCAAGGCTTTCTGCGACAGAATCGCAGCCGAGCCGGGCCTGGCCGCAGCGTGATCCTCTTGTTAACTGAAACTTAAAAGAACGTGTGACCGCTACCGCCAATGCCAGTGAAATGGCGGACACCGGCCAAAATTTCGCTCCAGTCCTTGAAATACAGGACAGTGCCATCCGGCACTTCCCGATTCTCGTAAAACGCCCAATCTACGAACCTATTTTGGCGGGGTAACGTAATTCCAGCGCCACACTTTGAAGCTTACCGCAATGATTCCTACGAAGATTGCCAGTATCAATAGGCTCTGAAGTCCCTCAATAATATCAATTACGCTCATGTTCTGCACCAAACCAATGCCCTCTCTTTTATCTGATAAATGTTTTGGTTTGACGCCTCCGTTGTAGAGTCCT
>DAONDW010000109.1:0-2571 GCA_035402785.1 Methanothrix sp.
AAGTCATCGCATTCAAACGAATCAAAATTGAGATAGGTCAGGTAATGATCCAACTTGATCCTGGAGGTTAGGCTCCTGGAATCAAGAGATGCTGAAGCGCTGTCCCTAAATAAAAAGGATTGAGTGCCCGGTGCCTGTATCCGGGCGATCTCTTTTTTACTTCTTGGCAATAGGCGTGATTGCGTCCAGAGCCTTGGGATTGACAACTGCGGAGATGTCTCCAAGAGCCTCTCCCAGCGCCTTGGCCTTGATGAGGGGCCTGACGGGCTTGCCTGCCTTATTTCTCGGAATGTCTGATACGAAAATTACGTCCGAGGGAATGGCGATGGGGCCCAGGGTCTTTCGCACGAAGTTCTTGATGTCCTTCTGCAGATTGGCGTCCCCCTTGGCATCGGGCTTGAGAACTGCATAGACCACAATGCTCTCGCCCTTAACCTTATCCGGCTTGCCGACGACTGCTGCTGCAGCGACTGATGGATGCTTTTCGGCTGAAGCCTCGACCTCGGCATTGGAGATTCTGTGTCCTGCAACCTTGAGGACATCGTCTCCGCGTCCCAGTGCCCAGATGTAGCCATCTGCATCGACGCGGGCCTTGTCTCCTGATAGATACTTGCCGGGGAATGTGGACCAGTAGGTCTCGTTGTACTTCGCCGGGTCCTTGTAAACCTCGCGGAGCATGGATGGCCAGGGCTCGGTTATGATTATGTTGCCTGTGCTTCCAGCCTTGACTGGTGCACCGTTGTCATCCACCACCTGCACATTGTAGCCAGGCAATGGGAAGCTCGGAGAGCCGGGTTTGAGGGGCGTTATTGGCAGAGGAGCCACAACCTGCGAGCCTGTCTCGCTCTGGAACCAGGTATCCATGATTGGTGCATATCCGCCGCCAACATATTTTCTCCACCAGACGAAGGCGTCAGGGTTCATGGCCTCGCCAACTGATCCCATCAGGCGCACTGTGGACAGGTCGTACTTCTGAGGCCAGGATGGGCCCTCGTTCATGAACATGCGTATGGCTGTGGGAGCTGTGTAGATCACTGACACGCCATAGTCCTCGATTATCTTGAACCAGCGGCCAAAGTCCGGATAGTCGGGCGAACCCTCGTACATGATGCTTGTTGCACCCAGGCACAGAGGTCCGTAGGCAATGTAGGAGTGGCCTGTGATCCATCCGATGTCTGCAGTGGACCAGTAGACATCAGTGTCCTTGATATCGAAGACCCATGAGGTTGTAAATGCAGGGCCAACGGACATTCCGCCGTGTGTGTGGACTATGCCGCGGGGCTTTCCGGCAGCTCCTGCAGTATAGAGGATGAATAGTGGATCGGCGCTGTCCATTGGCAGGGCCTCGCATTGTCCGGACTGGCCTAGAACGAAATCGTTCCACCAGACATCGCGTCCTTCTGTCATGGGGGTCTCCTGGCCATTTCTCTTGACAACTACGACCTTTTCGATGCACTTCAGGCCTGCGATGGCCTCATCGGCCTGGGGCTTGGTTGCAATAGGCTTGCCGCGGCGGTATGAGCCGTCGCATGTGATCAGGACCTTTGGCTGGCAGTCCTCAAGGCGGTCACGCACAGCCACTGCGGAAAAGCCTGAGAAAACCACTACATGAATTGCTCCGAGTTTTGCACATGCGAGCATGGCAACTGGCAGCTCAGGGATCATGGGGAGATAGATTCCCACGCGGTCGCCCTTTTTGATGCCCTGTGCCTTGAGAGCATTGGCGAACCTGTTGACCTCTAAGGAGAGCTGGTAGTATGTGATCTTCCTCACATCGCCCACCGGCTCGCCCACGAAAATGTAGGCCAGCTTGTTGCGTCTCCAGGATTTGGCGTGCCTGTCTACGGCGTTATATGCGATATTGATCTTGCCGCCCATGAACCATTTAGCGAAGGGTGCCTTCCACTCCAGCGTCTGCTTGTAGGGCTCGAACCAGTCTGCATATGTCTTTGCCATTTCGTCCCAGAAGGAGACGTAGTTGGCGGAGCACCACTGCCTCATTTCGCTTTCTGTCTTGAGACCCTTCTTCTTCATCCAGGTCATGACATTGGAGTTCTCAACAAGATCACGGGATGGAAAATATGGACCCAGATCCAGGGTCTGCGCGGGTTTATCTGTTTTTTCATCAGCCATTTTAAATCGCCTTACTTTTTTTGCAATTTAATCGACATTTAAATACACATTGCATCTTATTTTCCGGGTTCAAATTGTAATGGATATTCAAATGTCTTTTGGACAGCTCTTTTAAGTCGTATTCACAAGATATAAATGTATCTCAACTAAATTATGATTATGTATTTTCTTTTGAGTCAGTTCGATTCGAAACGGCCTATTGCATTAAATCCATGGCTGGGGTGCTGAATTTTGGGTGCGGGTGAGGAGTGCGGATGCAGAGTGTGCATGCTGAGGAGCTGGTTGAAAGAATGGATTTCATGGTTGGATATTGAGATGTTCCCTGCGAGATCTGTCCATCTGCATATCGTGCTTTTGTCGTGACCTGATGGCCTGACAGTGCCACGAATGCTCCCCTTTTCTGGAAATCTGCACCAATGTTCGGCAGACTCCATCTAT
>DAONDW010000109.1:2671-5788 GCA_035402785.1 Methanothrix sp.
GATCGAAATCCTTAAATATCGGCAAGTGCTTATTATCTGATCGGCAAAAGTCGAAATCACCACTATTCTTTCCTCCTACACAAAGGACTTTTGCCTCCCTCCTATTCTACCAGCAAATGAGTCTCTGCACGATATAAGGCTTTCCTAAAAATATTTCTTTAAATACCGTCCAGTGTAGCTAGCCTCCACTCCTGCGACCTCTTCAGGCGTGCCAGCAGCCACAATCCTTCCGCCTGCATTCCCTCCCTCGGGTCCGAGGTCGATTACGTAGTCTGCGCATTTGATGACATCCAGATTGTGCTCTATCACAACCACGGTGTTTCCCTTGGCCACAAGGTCGTCGAGCACCGAGATCAGCTTTTTGACATCATCGAAGTGTAGCCCCGTCGTGGGCTCATCGAGCAGATAAATCGTCCTGCCTGTTCCCCGCTTGGCAAGCTCCCTTGTTAGCTTGATCCTCTGGGCCTCGCCTCCTGAGAGCGTGGTCGAGCTCTGTCCGAGCTTGATGTAGCCAAGCCCCACACCCTGCAAAGTGTCCAGCTTTGAGCGAATGGCAGGATTGTTCTGGAAGTGCTCTCTTGCTTCCTCCACAGTCATGTCCAGCACCTCGGCTATGGACCTGCCCCTGTATTTGACCTCCAGGGTCTCGTGATTGTAGCGGGTGCCCTTGCATTCCTCGCATTCGATATAGACGTCAGGCAAAAAGTTCATCTCAATCTTTATCAGACCGTCTCCCTGACAGGCCTCGCAGCGGCCTCCCCGAACGTTAAATGAGAAGCGCCCTGCCTTGTAGCCCCGCACCTTTGCCTCTTTTGTCTCAGCAAAGGCCTGGCGGATCGGATCGAATATCTTTGTGTAGGTTGCAGGATTGGATCTGGGAGTTCGGCCTATTGGGCTCTGGTCTATTACTATCACCTTGTCCACATCGGAATCAAAGACGATCTCATCGAACTGCCCTGGCTCGGTGCTCGATTTGTAGATCTTCTTCATTAGGGCGCGGTAGAGTGTGTCATAGATGAGCGTGGATTTGCCTGAGCCCGAAACGCCTGTGATTACAGTCAGAACCCCTATTGGTATGGCAACATCGATGTTCTTCAAATTGTTCTCCCGGCAGCCGTGAAGCCGGATGAATGTGTTGCTCTTGCGCCTGGATGCAGGCATGTCGATGGTCTTCTTTTTTGAGAGGTACTGGCCTGTGAGCGATGATGAATTCTTCTCGATCTCCTTGGGCGTTCCCTGTGCGACCACATAGCCTCCGTGAATTCCAGCGCCTGGACCTATGTCAAGCACATGGTCAGCAGCTCGAATGGTCTCCTCATCATGCTCTACCACTATCAGGGTATTTCCCAGATCTCGCAGCTTCTTCAAAGTCTCAATCAGCTTTGCATTGTCCCTCTGGTGCAGTCCGATTGAAGGCTCGTCCAGAACATAGAGCACTCCTGTCAGGTTTGAGCCGATCTGGGTGGCCAGGCGGATTCTCTGGGCCTCGCCGCCAGAGAGGGTTCCAGCATTTCGTGACAGCGTCAGGTATCCGAGTCCCACCTGTTCAAGAAAGCCCAGCCTTGCTGATATCTCCTTCAAGACCTGTCTGGCAATGCCCCTCTCGGTCTCTGAGAGCTTTTCGCTGAGGCTTCCGAAAAATGCCTGGCTCTCCTGAACTGACATGTCTGTCACATTCACAATTGACCTTTCAGCTATCTTGACAGCCAGAACCTTCTCTTTGAGCCTCTTTCCTTCACATGCCGGACAGGGCAGAACTCTCATGAACTTCTCCAGCTCTTCTCTTCTGTATTCGGAGGCAGTCTGGCCGTAGAGGCGGATGCTCTGGGGAATGAGCCCCTCCCACTGGCCGTTGTGCATCCAGTAGGCGTCCCCGTTTTTCATGCTCATCGAAAACTTGATGCTCTCATCCGAGCCGTACATGAGGATATTGTACTGCTCAGATGTGAGGTCCTTGATGGGTGTGAAGACATCAAAGCCGAAGTGCTTGGCAACAGCAGCCAGGTGCTGGCCCCTCCAGCCATCAATTGCATTCCTGTAGAGGGCCACAGCGCCGTCTGCAATGGACTGCTCTTTATCGGGTATTACCAGATCCGGATCGAATTCCATTCGAATGCCAAGCCCCTTGCAGCTCTCGCAGGCTCCGAAGGGGCTGTTGAAGGAGAACATGCGAGGCTGCAGCTCCTCAAAGGCCATGCCGCAGATCGGGCAGGCCATGCGGGAAGAGTAGAGCCGCTCTTTGCCCTGGCCTTTCGCAAAGTGAGCGATGACCAGGCCGTCGGCTTTTGCGAGAGCATTTTCTATCGCTTCAACCAGCCTGGATCTGTCCTGGCAGGGATCGAGCCTGTCCATGACAACCTCGATATCGTGCTTCTTGTAGCGGTCCAGGTCTATGGCCTCGTCGGTTCTTCGAATCTCGCCGTTCACCCGTACTCTTGAAAAGCCCTCGGCGTTGAGGTCTGAGATGAGCTGGCCATAGGTTCCCTTCTTCTGGCGGACCACCGGGGCCAGAATCGTCACCTGAGAGCAGCCAGAGTCCTCCTGGACTTCATTTTTTGGCCCGTCTTTCGTGCCTCTTGGGTCCTGCGTCGTGCCTTTGCCGTCAGTTGCTTTTTCTTCATTTGCCTTTTTTTCATTTGCTTTTTCTTCAGTTGAATTCTGCGCCTCAATTAAAATGCTATCAGCGATTTTTTCGGGTGACTGGGACTGGATTTTTATGCCATGCTCCGGGCAGTGGGCAATGCCAATTCTCGCGAAAAGCAGGCGCAGATAATCATAAATTTCTGTGACAGTTCCCACAGTGCTTCTTGGGTTCTTGGAAGTTGTCTTCTGCTCAATGGAAATGGCAGGCGAAAGGCCGTCGATGCTATCAACATCAGGCTTGTCCATCTGCTCCAGGAACTGGCGGGCGTAGGCCGAGAGGGACTCCACATAGCGGCGCTGGCCCTCTGCATAGATGGTGTCAAAGGCAAGAGTGGATTTGCCTGAGCCTGATACGCCTGTGATTACTATCAATTTGTCGCGGGGCAGCTCAACAGATATGTCTTTTAGATTGTGCTCGCGGGCACCTTTGATGACAATCGATTTCATGGAACGGATCTCACGATTTTTTCTGGT
>DAONDW010000110.1:0-5774 GCA_035402785.1 Methanothrix sp.
GTCGGCACCAATCTGGTGGCTGCTGGCGGACAGATCAATATACTTCCGGGCAAGACGATAAATAGAGATGCTCTGATCGGTGGCGGTCAGGTGGTGAATGCCGGACGGATCAACGGAACGCTGATCGTCAGCGCGAGTCAGTTCAACAACACCGGCACTGCAACTGCAGTGAAATTCCATAAGGTAGAGGACTCGTCGCCAAAGGACAGGAATTCTGAAATGGCTGGCGGCATCTTCTCTCTGCTGGTGCTCCTGGGCTACCTGATAATGGGGCTGCTTTTGGTAAAGTATCTTCCAGGCATCTTCCGTGTGGTGGATGGCCAGATTCGGACTTCGACTCTACTCAAAACCCTGCTTGGTTTTGTCATGATCATATCTGCAATCATTGCCATTTTGATGGTAGCGGTCACTGTGGTTGGCCTGCCCATAGCACTGGTTTCGTTCCTGCTCTTCATGGCGGCGCTGATGATGAGCAATACCTTTGTCTCATATAGCCTTGGCAGGTGGATCAATGAGAGGGCCAAGATCAGGCAGGGTGATCTTATCAGCTTTGTCATCGGATTTGTCGTTCTCAATCTGCTCATTCATTTGCCGCTTCTGGGCGTTCTGGTCTCTCTGGTTTCCATGAGCCTTGGCCTTTCGGCATTGCTCTATTCTGCACTTCAGTTGAGCAGGGTGGACAGGTCACAAACTGCTTGAATCGCCCATCCATTTTTTTGTATGAAATTTTTGTATGACATTTTTTGCATAAAAAGACTTCAAGGAATGCTGTTTTTCATTCAGCACGCGACTTATGGAATTGAACAAGATGATTGGTATTGATCTTCGACATGCATTGGCAACTCATCCATGCAAATAAGTGTCAATCATTCTGCTCTTGACTGTAATAGGCAAATCTAAAATATATTCAGAACCAAAGAGCTATCATGATTCTTGGCATATGCGGCAGTCCCAGGAAAAAGGCCACGGAATACATTCTGAGCGAGGCGCTCAGAATGCTTAATGAGAGAGGCCATGAGGCTATTCAGTTTACAGTGAGGGGCAAGCAGATCAGCCCATGCAGGCATTGCGACCATTGCCTGAAGAACAGAGAATGCCTGATAAAAGACGATATGCAGGAACTCTATCCTCTTATTCGCGAGGCACGCGGAATCGTCATTGCCACTCCTGTCTACAACGGCAGCATGAGCGCCCAGACCAAGATAGTTATAGACCGAACACGGGCACTACTGGCATCTGACCCCAAGGCTCTGCAGTTCAAGCCAGGAATGGCCATAGCTGTGGGCGGAGATCGCATGGGCGGCCAGGAGCTGGCTGTGCAGCAGATCCATTCATTTTTCATACTCAACAGCATGATCCCTGTGAGCGGCGGTTTTTTTGGGGCTAACCTTGGAGCCACCTTCTGGTCTCAGGATACGCTGGAAGGCGCTATTGCGGATGAAGTGGGATTTAAAACCCTTAGAAAGACCACAAAGAGGTTCTCTGAGATGCTGGCCCGCATGGAGAGGATGAATGCGCTCGAAAAATAATTATCCTATAGACGGTTGATAACAGTAATGATGGAAGTGGTGAGATTGGCAGGAACTGATGGCAAGAAGAAGATCGCCTGGGGAATTACCGGCAGCGGAGATCGTATTGAAGAGACTGTGCAGACTATGATCGAGCTGCAGCAGCAGTATGACGATCGCGTTGATGTGCGTGTCTTCGTGTCCAAAGCCGGCGAGCAGGTCATCAAGTACTACAAGCTCTTCAACTCATTGGAGAAATATTTTGATAAGGTCTGGGTGGAGATCAACTCCAATTCACCATTCCTGGCAGGGCAGCTTCAGGTGAGACGTTATGAGTTCCTGCTGCTTGCCCCGGCGACCTCAAATACGGTGGCCAAGATATCTTTAGGACTGGCAGACTCGCTGCTCTCCAATGCAGCCATAATGTCCCAGAAGGCATTTGTTCCTAGCTACATAATGCCCTGCGACTACAAGCCAGGAATCATCACAACCATCCTGCCGGACGGCAGTGAGATGCGTCTGCGCATAAGAAAGGAAGATGCGCAACACGTAGAAAAGCTGCGCCAGATGGATGACGTCTTCGTCATAGAGACGCCACAGCAGATCGCTGGCGTCTTCGAAAAGCATTTCCCTGCCAGATAGCGGGCGTGATTTTTGCAGGCTGCATCAGCAGGCTACGGTCCAGTCTTTATGGCAGCAGCGTCAGTCATTGCAGCATCAGTGGCACTCGTCGTATTGGTCGTGTTGGTATCATTGAGCATCAGGCAGACGAGGTCTGCATTTTCTCCTGAATATATTCCAGTCACCATCAATGCACATGTCACACAGGCCACCGAATCATTTATTCCAAGGACCATTGATCTGGCGGGCTCATGCCCCCGCTCCAGCAAAAGCCAGACCTTGGCAGCCTGAGCATCGATGTCCTCAATCCGCACTGTGCAGTTTTCCACAGTGAAGTTCTCATGCACTGATAGAATCACTTCGGATGGCAGAGCTGAACCAACCAAACTCGCTATGGCCAAAATACCCTCAAAGAATAGTAAAAGCCATCTTGTCCGGATTATGCAGGTCATCTCCTCAACATGCCCACTAGCCTCGAAAGGATTTAGTACTTAAGAATCTATCGTCGTATTAATACGGTAATCGCAAAAAGTAATACTGGTGTTTTCATGAAGGACGTAGGCATACTCGTATTAGGACATGGCTCCAGCCTGCCCTATAATAAAGAGCTGGTGGAATCGCTCGCCCAGATGATTGGCAAGAGTCACGAAGGGCCGGTCAGAACTGCATATCTCAATATGAACCAGCCCAGCATTCCCGAAGGCCTGAATGGCTTTGCAGGAACAGGCGTAGCCAGAATCGTGGCCCTGCCTCTCTTTCTGGCTCATGGTGTGCATACTCGCCAGGACATTCCTCAGGAGATGGGCATAGATCCCCAAAAGCGCCGGGGCGTCCTGAACATTGGCGGCAAAGATGTAGAGGTCATATGCGCTGAGCCGCTGGGCGTGGACGAATGCATTGCGGCACTGGCATGCAAGCGGGCAGAAGAAGCTCTCAGGTAGCCGCCGTACTTGACACCATCCACGGCGCCAGTACAATTGCCCGTAAGATGGTTTCGCTGGGCTGGCAGGCAGAGGCCTTTGAGGTCTACCATCATAATCCAGATCTGTCCGACTTCGATCTGATCGTAGCCCCGGTGCACCTGCCGCCCTCCAATCCTGCTTTGAGAGAGGCGAAAAGACAGAAAAAGAAGATAATAACCCACCATCAGGCGGTGGGAGATCTCCTGAAGCAGGAAATTGGGCAGGACATTCGCGTCTATGAGGTGACGGGCACACATAGCAAGACAACAACCGCCCTCTTGCTGGCACTGATGCTCTCCAGGCGGGAAAAGGTGCTCACACATACCACTCGCGGCCTGGAGGTCTGGCATGATGGCTCTGCTCGCCTCATAGAAACAGGGATGTCGATAACGCCCGGAAATGTGATACGCGCGGTGGAGGCAGCAGAATCCGAGGGCGTCTTTGATCTGATATGCGAGGTCTCACTGGGCGGCACGGGGCTTGCAGACTATGCAATCCTGACGAGCCTCTCAGGAGACTATATGATTGCAGGTGGCAGCAAATGGGCGAGCACTGCGAAGCTTCAAATGCTCTCCCTTGCCAAGAGGGGTTTCAAGTTCCTGGCCAACAGCGATATCAGGCTGTCACAGGATGTCTCTTTTGCTGGCGGAGGAATGGTCTATGCAAGACCTGATCGGCTGGTGCTATTCGGAGAAGAGGTTCATCTGGATTTAGGAGCCGACCTGGACTTTTGGGGCTATGAGACAGCCATTGCAGCAGCAGCAGCCACTGCAAGCATATCTGGAGAAGGCAGTGCGGAGATTGCTGCTGCGCTCTCAGGCTTCGACGGATTTTCCGGGAGAATGAAGATTCGCAGAAACGAAGGCCAGACCATATTCGATTGCTCGAACTCAGGGCTCAAAGTGAAAGATGTGGCCCGGGCTTTGGACAGGTCTTCGGGCTTGGGGCTTGTCGCAGTAATCGGAGAGGACGCTGCGACCGTTTGCGAAGGGCTGGACATATCTGCCCTGGCCTCTCTGCTTCGCGAGCGAAGGGCTGAAATTGCCAGGCTGATTCTGGTGGGCGAGAGGCTCATGCCCCTCGCTGATGAGCTTCTTGCCACCACTGCCAGAAATTTGCAGGATGGGCTTGAGATTGCTCAAAGAGAGAATCCGAAGAGGTTGCTTTCGTGCGTGAAATGCTTTAGGTGATATGAATGGAAAGCGAAGTGGAAAACGTAACAATACTTCATCCCAGACCAAGCTCCATTGTGGCTGCCATGTATACTCTGCGCGATCTTGGCGCGGATGTGGTCATACTTCATGGCCCAAGTGGATGCTGCTTCAAGCACGCCCGTCTCCTGGAGGAGGACGGGGTCAGGGTCCTGACAACTGCCCTTGATGAGGCGGGTTTCGTCTTCGGAGGACAGAGGCCTCTCATAGCCATCTTGAAAAAGGCGAAGGAGATGTTTCATCCAAAGCTCATGGCCATATCAGGCACATGCAGCAGCATGATCATCGGGGATGATCTCCATCAGGCTGTCCTAAACGCCGAGCTGGATATCCCGGTCATTGAGGTGGAGGTCCATGCGGGCTACAGGGACAACACAAAGGGAGTGATCCTGACGCTTGAGGCTGCAAGGGACAAAGGCATCATAGACGAGGCAGAGCTTGAAAGGCAGAAGAGATTGCTGGAAAAGGCCACCGAGGTTGAAAAACGCTATGGCGCAGCGAGCAGCGAGTACCTGGCCCCGGAGAGAGGAGATCTGAAATATGAGGCTGCGTCCAGGCTAATAGAACTCATCCGGCAGGGCAAGAAGGGCATCAATATCCTCAATGCCAAGAAAGAGACTGCCTACATGTTTGCCGACATCACAGCAGCCGTGTCTGAGATTGCAGGCGAGCAGGTGGATTCTCTGGCCAATCTGGATGATCAGGTTGGGCTTCCAAAGGTCAGAAGAGATGCGTCCAACATAGCCTCAGATCTCGCCCAAAGGGGCGTGAAATATCAGTCCATAGGAGGCCTGGATGAGTATCCGGTAACGGGCGATGTCGTGGCCGAAATCGCTTCCAAAAAGCATTACGACTTCGCAGTGATCTCAGGCGTGCCTCATGCCATTCCGGCTGCAGCCTTAGAGGGCATGGAGATATTTTCCATAACCAATGGACCCCGCCAGGTCAGGCCGCTCAAAAACCTGGGCCATCAGCACGTCACAGTTGAGCTGGACCTTCATCCAAAGACCATGGGCGTGACCCATCTGGTGGAGTCCGAATTCGGTGCCACATTAAGGGCTCTAAATAAAGCTCAGGCTAAACAGAGCTGAGAAAAAGGCGTTTTTTTTTTGCTCGATTTGAGCTAAAAATTTTTAGTGATCAGATTGCTTTTGGCAGCTCAGTCAGCAGCGCGTAAATGACAAAGCCCAGTGCGCCGATCAGGCCTATTCCGGCCATGGAGATCTTTGCAATCATATTGAACTCCTCTCTGCTCGGCTTTCTGGCCAGCTTTAAGACCCTCATGTAATCTTCGATTTTTGTGGACGGCATGCTGACGCCCAGATCCAGGTCGTCCAGGTCAAGTTTGCTCTTGAGATCCAGCTTATTCTTGAGATCGAGCTTCTGCTTGGCAGAGCCCGTCTTCTCGGTTTCGACAGTTCCCTCGCTCATTCCTCAAAGGGAAGGAAGTAGACAATAAAAAACCTTTCGAT
>DAONDW010000111.1:0-4376 GCA_035402785.1 Methanothrix sp.
GGCTGCTTCAGGATATTTCTGTCACATGGCAGGATCGTCGCCCAGAATAAAGATGCAGCCGTGGCAGGAGGAAATGCTCGCGACATTTTGAATACGCTTATAGATATGGGGCTTGTCAGCCGCCTGGATCACGCAGGCTATCTGGGCCGCGAATTAGAGAGAGCTGAGACTGCTCTTCACCTGAAAAGAAGCTATGTTCAGGATGAACCGCTCTGGCAGGCTGATAAGTGTTAAATAATTGGTCTCGCGAGATACCAAGCGAATGAATTCGAAGGCTTTTGCTATCTTTGTGGGCGCCATTATGGTACTGTCCGCCTTTGCCAGTTTCGTATTGAGGGGAACCGATCAAAGCGAGATCTCTGTTGAACAGTCGTCCAGCGATTCTTTGAAGGCCTTTGGTATGCAGGGCAATCTGGTAGACTGGAATTTCGATGGAATATCAGATGTCCTGGAAATGGCACCTGAGAGCACTGTGATGGCATATTGGGTCAATTTGAGTGCATCACAGAATCTGACAAATGCGCTGAAAACAGCTTTGCCTGAGTCATTGGGCCTCAGATATGGCAGCCAGCTTTACAGCACAAATATCGAAAGGCTGGCCGGTGCCGAATTCAATGGCACCTGGACCGAATTCCACTGGATCAAGCCCTATCAAATCAACTACAACAGCCTGGTCATACCCTATGAAAATTACATGATGATTCCCACAGGAACCGACTACGTGACTGTCCTCGGAAGGCCTGTGCTCTTCGGAAGCCAGGATGGCGTACAGCAGGTCATAGATGTGATCACAGGCGGCGAGCCTGCAAACGGATTCACTTTAGAAGATAATGATACTGCAGATCTTCAGGTTGTGGCTCTTGGAAGCGGCGGCTCAGGCATGCCACTCTCCGGCGTGTACAGGCAATTCAGCCTTGATATGCTCGTCGATAACGAAAGCGCGGGCAGCTATTCCCTGCAGGCCAGGCTTGTCCAGCCTGCTGGCAATGCAACCGAGAGGATCGCGGATATAGCAACTAAAAACAACCTCAGCTACTCAAGCCAGGGTTCAGATCTTGAGATATCCGGACATGTTGCTGATGAAAATCTGCAGAATGTGCTCATGGCCCTTCTTGGACCATAGCGCAACCTTTTTACATAAGGAGCTAATGGCAGGTATTATCTGAACCGTCTAATCCATTAGGCGTTTTTACGATGAATGATGATGGGCAGGTTGCCCTGAAGGAGATTAAACTATGGCAAGACCAATATTCGTAAGGTTTGATGTTCCAGCAGAGCTGGCCAGCAAGTCTCTTGAGGCCCTCGAACTGGCTCGCGATACAGGGAGAATAAAGAAGGGAACCAACGAGGCCACCAAAGCCATTGAGCGCGGTGTAGCCCGCCTGGTAATCGTAGGCGAAGATGTCATGCCTCCCGAAATCGTGGCTCATATTCCAGCACTCTGCGAAGAGAAGAAGACGCCTTACATCTATGTCAAGAAGCAGAGCGAGCTTGGAGCTGCTGCCGGCCTTGGCGTAAAGAGCGCAGCCGCAGCGATTGTGGAGCCCGGAAAGGGAAAAGAGCTGCTCGATGAGATCGTCTCAAAAGTAGCAGCCTTGAAGTAGGTGATATCCGATGGAGGATGAGAACGGCATACCGGCAGAGGTCATCGAGGTCATCGGCGTCACTGGCATGCATGGTGAGGCGACGCAGATCAAATGCCGTATCCTGGAAGGCAACAACAAGGGCCGCATCATAACCAGGAACTGCATGGGACCCATTCGCATGGGCGATGTCCTGATGCTGCTGGAGACCGCCAGAGAGGCCAAGAAGCTTACCAGCAGGTGAAGGAAGATGGAAGAGAGAAAGTGTTCATTCTGCAACAAGACCATCGAGCCGGGCACAGGAAAGCTCTATGCCAAGAAAGATGGCACGGTCTTTTACTTCTGCTCAGCCAAGTGCGAGAATAACGTTGCCCTTGGCCGCGTAACCAGAAGGATCAAGTGGGCCAGGAAGGGGGCATAAGGACTGGCGGAGATCGAGAGGACCTTCATCATGGTCAAGCCCGATGGCGTGCAGCGTGGGCTCGTAGGCAAAATACTGCAGCGCATCGAGGAAAAGGGCTTCAAGATCGTGGCCATGAAGCTTGCTGTAATGCCGGTGGAGAAGGCCAAAGCCCACTACGCCGAGCACGTTGGCAAGAAGTTCTATCAGGACCTGGTGGATTTCATCACCTCCGGGCCATCCGTTTCCATGGTTATTGAGGGACGGGGCGCAATTGCCGCCATGAGAAAGATGAACGGCGCGACCAATCCGGTGGAGGCCGTTTCAGGAACCATTCGTGGCGACCTGGCAATTGAGACCGGGCGAAACGTGGTGCATGGATCAGATTCAGCCGCATCCGCAGCTCGCGAAATAGCTCTTCATTTTGAGCCTCGTGAACTGGTGGACTACAGGCGAATCGATGAAGAATGGCTCTATGAGTGAGGACGGGCAGAGCTGATTCTGCCCGCTCCTATGGGAGCCTTTAAATTCTCAAAAAATAAAATGCATTTTTTAGGCTTTACCATTTGAGAGAAGCGACCGTTATGCAACAGAAGTCCAAGAAGGCCGGCAAGGGCAAAGGCACAAAGTCCAATTTGAGAACCCCGATAGTAGTGGTAATGGGGCATGTGGACCACGGCAAGACCTCTCTTTTGGACAAGATCAGAGGAACGGCGGTTGCCAAGGGTGAGGCGGGGCTGATCACGCAGCACATCGGAGCTACAGAGGTTCCGCTTGACGTCGTCCAGGAGTTCTGCGGCTCGCGCTTTGGAAATGAGATGCAGATCCCAGGATTGCTGTTCATCGACACTCCAGGACATCATGCCTTTACCTCCATGAGGAGCCGTGGCGGCTCTCTTGCGGACCTGGCAGTGTTGATCGTGGATGTAAACGAGGGATTTCAGCCCCAGACCATCGAGTCTCTCAATATTCTCAAACGCTTCAAGACCCCATTTGTGGTTGCAGCCAATAAAATGGACAGAATAGGCGGCTGGCATTCGGTGGCCAATTCTCCCTTCAGCAAGAGCATAAAGGCCCAGAATGATCGTGTGACTGAGGTTCTGGATACCAGAGTCTATGAGCTTGTGGGGGAGCTGTATAAGTACGGATTTGATGGAGACAGGTATGATCGCATCTCTGACTTCACAAGAACCATCGGAATCGTGCCCATCAGCGCGATCACAGGCGAAGGTGTGCCAGATCTTCTCCTTGTGCTGGTAGGCCTTGCTCAGAGGTTCTTAAAGGAGAATCTCAAGCTCACTGCCAGCGGTCCGGGCGTTGGCACCATTTTAGAGGTCAAAGAGGAAAAGGGCCTCGGCACGACTCTTGATGTCATCCTCTACAACGGGGAGTTCAATGCAGGTGATACCATCATCGTGGGAACTGCACATGAGCCCATAATCACCAAGATTCGAGCCCTGCTCAAGCCCAAGCCTCTCGCGGAGATCAGAAGCGAGGAGCGATTCCTTCCTGTTAAAAATGTGGTGGCAGCATCGGGCGTGAAGGTGGCTGCGCCCAAGCTTGAGAACGCTCTTGCAGGCTCGAGCATTCGCGTGGTGGCAAATGCAGAAGAGGCCGAGAATCTGTCAAAGGAGCTGAAGTCCGAGCTTGAGGCTGTGAGAATTGATGCCGAAGCTGAGGGCGTCATTCTCAAGGCTGACACCATCGGCTCTCTGGAGGCTCTGGTGGGTGAGCTGAAGGCCAAAAACATTGCCATTCATTTTGCAGACGTAGGGCCAATCTCAAGAAGAGATGTCATTCGCGCTACGGCCATCAAAGATCCTCTTTTTGCCACGATTCTGGCATTCAACGTGGACATTTTGCCCGATGCCATAAACGAGATTCAGAAGACCAGCGTGCCTGTCTTTTCAAGCGACATAATCTACACCATCCTTGAGAGCTATGAGAAGTGGATGGATGAGCAGAAGATGAAGATGGAGCAGGAGCGCCTTGAGGCCGTGATCCGGCCTGGTGCTGTACGTCTTCTGCCAGATTGCGTCTTCCGGCAGTCCAAGCCTGCCATCGTCGGAGTGCAGATCATAGGAGGCGTGGTCAGAACTCAGGTCAACCTGATGCGGGAGGACGGGGCCAATGTGGGCGAGGTCAAGGGCATTCAGGCCAGAAACGAAAACGTAGGCTCGGCCACAGTCGGACAGGAGGTGGCCATATCCATCGACGGGCCCACAGTAGGCCGCCAGATACACGAGGGCGATATTCTCTATGTCAACATTCCAGAGAAACACGCGCGCATCGTGGAGCTGGAGCTTGCTCCGAAGCTCGCACAGGATGAGCGCGAGGTCCTGGAGAAGTTTTTGGATATCAAGCGCAAGAAGGACCCATTCTGGGGGAGATAA
>DAONDW010000111.1:4476-5732 GCA_035402785.1 Methanothrix sp.
GCCACATCTGATGCAACGCTTCCAATGGTGGCTTCATCCAGCCAGCCTTTTCCACGAGAGCCCAATGCAATCAGTGAGACATCTTCATTCTCGGCCACATCCAATATCTCATTTACTATTCCGCCAATAGATGCAAGAGGCGCTGTGTTCACCTTGACCATTCCTCCTGTGCCGTAAGTCCTGGCCTCTTCCTTCATCGCTGAGACTGCAATGGTTTTTGCTGCAATTCCCGACTTTTGCAAATCGGCCTTCATTGCCTCAAGCTTTTCTCTCGCACTATTCATGGCAAGCTCCACATGTGCTCGATTTTCGCCCTTGGCCACGACATTTAAAAGCAGGACCTCATCGGTTAGCTTATCCATTTTTATCCGGCTAATGGCTGCATTTCCGGCATCCGAAAAATCCGTAGGTGCCAGGACTTTCTTGAACATGTGAGAGCAGAATTTTTCCATCCATTCCTTATCTGCGCTGCCAAGCGTTTTGTAGCGCATGATGAGCAGGTCTCTGTCGCCATGATTGAGATAGCCACTGGAAACGCTGCCGAGAAGCAGTCCCTGCCAAATGCTTCTTCCCCTGGCTCCCATCACCACAAGGGAGACGTTCTCTTCCCCGGCTACGCGCTTGATCACCTGGTATTCTGGAATTCCCTCTGCTATTTCCGCTCTAATCCGGACACTCAAATTGGCATCCTGCAGGGCCTTCTTTTGGATTTTCATTTTTTCTTCAGCATCTTTGATCTCGTCGCCTGGAGACCAGACCCTGGCAAGAGGATCTTTGGAAAGAACATGAAGCAGAACTACCTCTTTTACACCGGGTATTTCTCCAATACAATCGATTATCTTCTCCGCATATTTTGAAAAGTCAGTTGCCACCAGAATCTTTTCATACATAATAGTTCCACCTCAATTTAAGTATATCATTGATAATAGTATTTATAGATTACATTCTAAATTTCAACTAATTTTTCATCTTTTCTCCTCCATTCTGGGCTTTTGCATCGAGTTGGGCCTCAAAAGAGATTTCTGATCGAAAATCCGGAAAGCCCTGAAGCCTGCTGCCTTTTGCTGGCCCTCAGAGAGTTAAATTCGAGAACATAGCATTTGTCTCTCAACAGTTGCAATCGCTTTCGGGAAACAATATATATCATTACTCCACTAGCAAGATACATGGTGTTTCGTCCAATTCCGGGCAGATGGTCAGAATAGAAATTAATTGATCTGCGGGGTAATAATCAGGCACATGTCTTGCATCAATTC
>DAONDW010000112.1:0-5720 GCA_035402785.1 Methanothrix sp.
GCCATAGTCGAGCAGGACAGAGATGGCCTGATAGACGCCACCCAGCAGTTGGTGAAGATCAGGAGCGTGAGAGAGGATCCATTGCCTGAAGCGCCTTTCGGTGAGGGGCCGGCAAAGGCTCTTGACAGAGCTCTTGAGATCGCTGCGGGCCTTGGCTTTTCCACCAAGAACCTGGATGGCTACATAGGCTATGCAGAATATGGCCAGGGAGACGAATACGTGGCAGTCCTGGCTCATCTGGATGTTGTGCCTGAGGGAGACGGCTGGAAATATCCGCCCTATGCAGCCGAGATCTCTGAAGGAAAAATCTACGGACGTGGAGCCATTGACGACAAGGGTCCGGCCATGTCGGCTCTTTACGCCATGAAGGCAGTTCGAGATGCCAATCTCTCCCTCAGCAAGAGAGTGCGTGTAATCTTCGGCTGCAGCGAGGAGACCAGCGGCCCGGATGTCGAGCACTACCTAAAGTCGGAGAAAGCGCCTGTATCCGGCTTTACCCCGGATGCCTATTTCCCTGCCATCTATGCAGAAAAGGGGCTGCTGTCCTTTGACATGTCCAAAAACCTAGCTGAGGATCAGTCAGCAAAGCAGCAGTCTTCTGATATTAAAATCGTCAGCATCCTGAGCGGAACTGCTTACAATATTGTGCCAGATAAGGCCGTGGCAGAGGTCCTGGTGACAGATACCGACAAAATCATCGCCGAATGCCGTACCTTTGCAGGCGAGACTGGCTACAACCTCACTGCTGAAGCTGCTGCAGAGAAGGGCGATATGCCTGGAAGAGTCTTGATAACATCCATTGGTAAGGCAGCTCATGGCAGCATTCCATACAAGGGAAAGAATGCAGCAATGCAGCTCATCGCCTTTCTCGCGACACTGGACTCTGGCGATTCAGACATGTCTGAGGCAATAAAATTTCTCAATAGCAGCATAGGCATGGAGACCGACGGCAAATCATTTGGTCTGGCTATGGAGGACAGGCCATCAGGCAACCTGACCTTCTGCGTGGGCAAGCTCAATGCAACTGCTGAGAGAATTGTCCTGGGATTAAACATCCGTTATCCTGTTACATTCACATTCCGGGATGTGATGGACAGATTCAATCAGACTGTCAAAGGCACAGGATTTGCCCCGGAAAATTGGCAGCAGAACCAAAGTCCTCTCTATTATCCAATTGACTCGCCACTGATTTCGATCTTGACAAAGGTATATGCAGAGAATACCGGCAAAAACGACAGCGCAATAGCCATTGGAGGCGGAACCTATGCCAAAGAGATGCCAAACATCGTGGCCTCAGGGCCCATGATGCCAGACCAGGAGGAGGTCGAACATCAGGCCAACGAGTACATAGCCATCGACCAGCTGGTAAATATCACCAGGATCTATGCTCAGGATATATACGAGTTGGCGAAATAGAATAGATATAATTAAGTAAACTGTATAAAAACTATAAGATGAAATTTGTGAGATAATCCGGTTGAAATGAAAGCACGTGCTGCATGTCAGCGTTATCTATCCTGATATGATTTGCATTGGTTTTCTTTGGCCATCTGTGACTATCTCAGAAACTTAAATATGCACTCATTTACCAGTTCAGGCTGTTCCATTGACAGCAAATGTCCGGCATGGGGAATCATCTTAGCCTCTGCACCAGGCATTATTTTTCTGACCTTATCGATGGCCGCCGCAGGGCTATAGATGACCTCGTTTTCTCCGGCAAGAAAGAGGACTGGTGTATGGATGCTCTGAAGCTCTCTATCCTGAAAGACGTTGGTGAATATGCTCTCCTTCGGATCCGCATAACGAAAATGCTTTATGCCAAGCTCAAATTGCCTGGCAAAGGATTCGTCCACATGAAAATCCTTTCCAAAAAACCTCTTCAGCGGATTTGGCTTCACTGGAAGATATGGAATCAGGCGGAGCATTAGCAGCACCGGCCAGCTAAACGGCAGGACAGATGCACCGGGCGCGAGCACGACGATCCTGTTTACCAGATCCGGGCAATGAATCGAAAAATTGAGCGCATGCCATCCACCATAAGACGATCCAGCGATATCTGGCCGCGTCAATTCCAGACCCTCTATCAACTCGCTTAACCAGGTCGCGCAATCCTCATGGCTCCGAAGAAGCCTGGATTGCCTGCTCTTTCCGGGTTCGCCCATGATGTCGACTGCAAAAACACGAAAGGCATGGCTGAGAGGGCCGACGTTTGGAAACCACATCGTTGCGCTGGCTCCGCAGGCATGAAGCAGGAGAAGTGGCGGCAACGATTTCAAGCCGCTGGCTATGACATGGGTGATGCCAAAGCCTGTGGGGATATCAAGCTCCTCATACGGCACAGTCCAGCGTTTCATGACTGCGTCATATGTGGATCTGTATTCATTTTCGCCTTCATGGCTTGTGAATGAGGAAATATAGCCGGACATCTCAAACCTCTGCAATGCCCGAAATGCATTCATGCACATTGCTGTGTGCAGTGCTGGACATCTTCACCTTTGATGCGGTGTTCAAAATCTCCAATTTTATAAAAGGTTTCCGGATGCTGCCTGGCAAGTCATGCCCAGGTCCTTTTCCATCAGAAACGCCAATGAATTTGTGCTCTTGCTGCAGCCATCTTTCCGAAGAGCTTATCTACCTTTAAGCCAACCCTGTAATTTCAAAGGTCATATTTCAAAGGGTCATCACCATGATTTCTAAAGAATACATCCGGGAGATTTTAAAGGGATACGATAAGAAGAATCTGACCATAGCTACAATCTGCTCTCACAGCAGCCTGCAGATATTTCATGGTGCTCGCCAGGAGGGCTTCAAGACCCTCGGCATCTGCATAGGCCAACCACCACGTTTCTATGATGCCTTTCCACTGTCCAAGCCCGATAAATTCCTTGCAGTGGAGAGTTACAAGGCCCTGCTGGATTATGCAGACGATCTCATAGCCGAGAACGTGATCATCATCCCGCATGGCTCATTGGTGGAATACCTGGGCATTGAGAAGTTCGAATCCCTGGCTGTTCCCACATTTGGAAACCGCAGGGTTTTAGCCTGGGAGAGCGACAGGGAGATGGAGCGGGAATGGCTTCTTAAAGCAGGTGTCAACGTCCCCATGCGATTTGAAAAGGCAGAGGACATCGACCGTCCGGTCATCGTTAAATATCATGGTGCCAAAGGCGGTCGGGGCTTTTTCATAGCCAAGACCAAAGACGAGCTGCAGTCCAAGATGAGCACCGAGGAGAAATACACCATCCAGGAGTTCATCCTTGGCACAAGATACTACATACATTTCTTCTATTCACCCATAAAACAGGACGGCTACAAGCTCTCCAAAGGCTCCCTGCAGATGCTGGGCATCGATCGCAGGGTCGAATCCAATGCAGATGAGATCTTTCGTATCGGCAGCATGAAGGAGCTGGCCGAAGCTGGAATTTATCCAAGCTTCGTGGTGACCGGAAACCTTCCGCTGGTCCTTCGCGAGTCGCTTCTGCCACGCGCATTTGAACTTGGTGAGCGGGTGGTTGAGACCAGCCTGGACCTCTTCGGCGGAATGATAGGCGCATTCAGCCTGGAGACGATTGTCACAGATGAGCTGGAATTCAAGATCTTCGAGATCTCTGCCAGGATCGTTGCTGGCACAAACCTCTACATGAGCGGCTCTCCCTATTCGGATCTCATCGAGCCAGGCCTCTCCAATGGCAGGCGCATAGCCCAGGAGATCAAACTGGCCAATGAGATGAATGTGCTGGATGAGATTATCACCTAGAATGGCGGCAATTTGGAAACTGAAAAGAAAGGCTTATCTTGGAGTGGCCATAGAAAAGACCTGCATGTCCGGGCTTATCAAGACCTTCCAGGATGCCACTCTGCTTCAGTGCAGTTTTTTAGAAAAGCTGCTTGACTTGGATATGGCAAGCATTGCCGCGTTTTCCGATTCTATGGCAGAATTTTTCCAGCCATCTACTGAAAATAAATTCGTCTATGGCCTGGCTGCGGGCCGGTCAGCTCTCGCCCTTTACAGTTTCCTGCAGCTAATCCAGAACCACTTCGAGAATGTATTTCCCTTCACTCTCGAAGACCCGGTTCAAAGGCACTACCGGAAGGGCAAGAACCTGGCCATCGCCATATCTGGCTCAGGCGAGACTCTCTCTGTAAACAAATATATCGATGATTTCATCACCAGAGGCGGAGATATCATGCTCATCACCGCCAATGAATCTGGCACAGCATACAGGATGGTTAGCGAATATGAACGGGGAACCGTCCTGGTGATCAAGGCCCGCACCAAATATGCAACAGATAAGGACAAGAGAGCCAGGCTCTCACCCATGGGAACCGAGTTCGAGCTTGAGGTGCTTGCATTTTTAAATGCGCTTTTCATCGACCTTCAATCCCGGCTCAATGGCGTATGCGAAATAACCTGTCCCAGCTATCAGGCAAGGATTCGGGACTTCAAGGAGAATGCGCTTCTCATATCTCAGATGGATGAAGCTGACCCAGGGCATCTGGATTACTGGTTCAATAAGCTTCTTCCGAGAAGCGGCAGGTACATAATCGGGGGCGTCGGAAGAAGTGGCCTCATTGCCCGGGCCTTCGAGATGAGGTTCACTCACCTCAACAAGATCAGCTATTGGGAACGGGATTTCAATACTCCCAGCTTCCAGATTGGAGATGTCTACATTCCAATAACAGGAATCGGCAATACCTATGAGGCTCTGGAGGGCACTATCACTGCTCTGAGCAAGGGCGCAGACGTGATGCCCATCACCGCCAATTCCTCATCGAGGCAGGTGGCTATTTTGGAAAAGAACGGACGCAAGAAGGACATCGCAGTCATTCCTGTCAAGCCGGAATATGCTCCTCTCTTCAGCGGAGACACAAGCTCCACAACCTGGCTGATGTCCGACTACACGAAATTCAGAAATCCCATCTTCGAGATCAATGCCTCCATTTTTACCAACAGCGTGGTGGCTGTCGGTGCCGAATTCCTGGGCATCATGGAAGAGGGAATGAAGAGGATGCACGTGTGAGATCGTGACGCGAATCATTGCTCTGTCCGATACGCACCTCGATGATGAAAAGCTGCCTGTTGCCGTGGCAGCTCTCGCGAGCCATGCAGATATGATCCTTCACTGCGGAGACTTTGTCTCATCCAGAACCTATGACGCCCTTTCCGATCTTGGGAGGCTTGAGGCTGTTCATGGCAATTCCGATTGCCAAAAGCTCAAGGAGCGCCTGCCTGAGAGAAAGGTGATCGTGGTTGAAGGCATTCGAATCGGACTTGTGCATATGGCCTCTCACGGCTCAGATCTGGTGGGCGCTGAGATGATGGCCAGGGAGATGAATGTGCAGGTTCTCTTCTTCGGGCATATTCACCGCCCGATCATTGAGAAGGGCCAGCATCTGCTCATCTGTCCTGGCAGCACCACTCAGCCAAGGATGTCGGCTCCGTCTGTGGCCGAGCTTGTGATCGATGCCGGATCTGTATCTGGAAATATCATTCCTGTAGGCAGCCCCTGCTGCAATTATCTGAAATTTGCAGGGGAGCTTGGCAGACGTTCCGAGGAGCAGATGCGGTGATGTCATCATGACAATGACGAGTGAGGAGAGTAAGCCCCCTTCTGTTCTTTGACGGCATTCAGCTTAGCGCCATACCCGAGCTTGGCTGGACTTCCGCGTTCTCAGCTCTATTTTGGCTTGCACCCACAGGGTTTCGCCGTTTCATCCGC
>DAONDW010000113.1:0-5719 GCA_035402785.1 Methanothrix sp.
CTGGATCTTCAACCACTACGCAAACCCGCCTGACCTCCCTGGAGGCACCAGACATTACGACCTCGCACGAGAGCTGGTGAACCGGGGACACAAGGTTGTCATCTTCGCCACAAGCTTTCACTACCTGCTTTTTCGCGAGAGCCGATTGCTGCCGGGAGAGGGATGGAAAACCGAGGATGTCAATGGCGTTTTATTCGTCTGGATCCGCACCACTCCCTACCAGAGAAACAACTGGAGGAGGGAGTGGAATATGGCAGAATTCATGCTCAAAGCCTGGTGGCTGGGGCGAAAACTGCCAAGGATCGCGCCCGATATCGAAGATCCGGATGTGATCATGGGCTCTTCGCCCGATCTGCTGACCGCTCTGGCAGCCTGCTGGGTAGCATATCGTTTTTCTGTGCCCTTTTTGATGGAGGTGAGAGACCTCTGGCCGCAGACCATCCTGGATATGGGTGCCATGAGCCCTCGCCATCCAATTATCATAACGCTGCGCGTTTTGGAGAAGTACCTATACAGACGAGCAGAACGCATCATCACATTGCTGCCCCTGGCCCATGAGTACATCGCAGCCTGCGGCGTCCCTCAGAAGAGAATCGTGTGGCTGCCCAATGGTGTGGACCTCTCCCGCTTCGATCAGATATCCAATCCCGGTACACCCGGAACAGGATCTGATTTATTTCGCGTGATGTATCTTGGTGCCCACGGAAGAGCAAATGCCCTGAATGTGCTCCTTGAGGCTGCGAAGATCATACAGGACTTAAATTATTCGAAGATAAGAATAGTGCTGGTGGGAGATGGCCCGGAAAAGCCTGGGCTCATGGACCTTTCTAAAAAGATGGGACTTACGAATACCGAGTTTCGAGATCCAGTTCCCAAGAACTCTGTGGTCAGAACTCTTTTGGAGTCCGACGGCCTCATCCTCAATCTGGAGGATGTTGCTGTTTTTAAATATGGCATCAGTCCCAACAAAGTCTTTGAGTACATGGCAGCAGGCAAACCGGTGATATTCTCAGTCCAGGCAGCCAATAATCCCGTTGAAGATTCGCACTGCGGAATCACAGTTCCTCCCAAAGACCCTCAGGCCCTGGCAGAGGCAATCATCAGCCTATCGGAGATGTCTGTTCAGGAGCGCGAGGAGATGGGCCTTCGCGGGAGGCAATATGTAGCCAGACATCACGATATCTCTGTCCTGGCAGAGCGGCTTGAGAGGACTCTAGAAGAGGTCGTTCATGGTCAATGACGGGGGAAAAAGATGCTTTTGAGGACTGGTGAATGAGCATGGGTTCGCGTATAACGAAAAGGATCCTGGACCTCGTCGCTTCAGGCCTGTTGCTTGTCATACTCTCGCCTGTAATTTTTGCCGTGGCGCTTTTGGTGCGCCAGAAAATGGGCACACCTGTATTCTTTTGCCAGACGCGCCCAGGCCTTCATGCTCAGCCCTTTGTGATGTATAAATTCCGGACCATGCTGAATACACGAGACGAAATGGGCAACCTTCTTCCAGATAAAGAGCGACTG
Source organism: Methanothrix sp. (assembly GCA_035402785.1). GTDB lineage: Archaea > Halobacteriota > Methanosarcinia > Methanotrichales > Methanotrichaceae > Methanothrix. Next base: position 1,519 of record DAONDW010000113.1, read on the forward strand.
ACATCTCTTGGAAAGACCATCAGAAAGCTCAGTTTGGATGAGCTGCCGGAATTGTGGAACGTCTTCAAGGGCGATATGAGTCTGGTCGGCCCGCGCCCTCTTCTCATGGAGTATCTGCCCCATTACACTGCGACGCAGGCAAGGAGGCATGAGGCCAAGCCCGGAATCACAGGATGGGCCATAATTCACGGGCGCAATGCACTTGACTGGGACGACAAGTTCAGGCTGGATGTCTGGTACGTGGACCACCAGAGCCTGTGGCTGGACTCAAAGATCCTCGCCATAACCGTCTGGAAGGTGCTTCGCAGGGAGGGAATATCCTTTCCGGGACATGAGACCATGCCAAAGTTCAGGGGTGAAGGGAGATGAAGGTCTACGTTTTTGGGGCCGGGGGGCATGCCAAGGTGGTTGTTGCAGTCCTGCAGGAGATGGGGGCAACTGTTCAGGGCCTCTTCGATGACAATCCTGCCACATGGGGAAAGGAGCTTCTTGGTGCCAGAGTTCTCGGCCCGGTTTCAGAGGCGTCCGCCATGAAAGGCGAAGCCGGGGTCATCGCCGTTGGAGACAACCTGGCCCGCCTCAGTCTGGCCCGTCAGCTCAGAGGCTGGCAGTGGACCACAGCCGTCCATCCAAAGGCAATCGTCCACAGCACTGCACAGATTGGCCCGGGAACTGTGGTGTTTGCAGGAGCCATAATTCAGCCCTATGCGAAAATCGGCGCTCATTGTATAATCAATACCGCGGCGACTGTAGATCATGACTGCATACTGGAGGATTTTGTGCACATAGCCCCAGGCGTTCACCTTGGAGGAAATGTTTTTTTAAGAGAGGGTGCAATGCTCGGGGTCGGCTGCGTTGTCATTCCTGGCAGACAGATCGGCGAATGGTCTATCGTAGGAGCAGGAAGTGCGGTCATCAGCGATATTCCGGGACGCTTTGTGGCTTCAGGCGCTCCCGCCAGGCTGAAAAGGAGGCTTCCTCAGCTGCCTGAAGAGAAACTCAATGGCAGTGGAGGAGGTCATTTGTGAGATGACAACTGGTGAATGCGAAAATGAGGCTTTTATAATGGTCACTGAAATTGAATCCATACCCATGTCAAGCCCTGACATTACCGAAGACGACATCAGAGCGGTATCGGATGTTGTGCGTTCCGGACGCCTGGCCCTGGGACCAAAGACAGAGGAATTCGAAAGGCGAATTGCTGAGTATGTCGGAGCAAAGTATGCAGTAGCTGTGAATTCAGGCACATCTGCCCTTCACCTCATGGCAAGAGCAATGGGATTGGGTCCAGGAGATGAGGTGCTCGTTCCCTCGTTCACATTCGCAGCCAGTGTCAACGCCCCGCTTTATGTTGGAGCCACTCCTGTTTTCGTGGACATTGAACCGGATACATATAACCTGGACCCGCAGGACCTTGAGAAGAAGATCACGCCCTGCACAAAGGCCATTATTGCAGTGGACGTATTTGGCCATCCGGCTGATTGGAGGGAGATCAACAGGATTGCTGCGAGATATGATCTCAAAGTAATAGACGACTCATGCGAGGCTCTGGGCGCAGAATATGAAGGAACAAAGCTTGGAAGATTCGGGGACGTGGCAGCATTTGCCTTTTATCCAAATAAACAGATCACAACCGGTGAAGGTGGAATGATTGTCACCAATGACTGCGAGACAGCATCAATCTGCCGCAGCATGCGCAATCAGGGCAGGGGCGAGATGGGTGCCTGGCTGGAGCATGAGCGTCTTGGCTACAATTATCGGATGACTGAGATGTCTGCAGCGCTTGGCATCACACAGATCATGCGCATCGAAAAGATCCTTGCCAAGAGACAGCAAGTGGCTCGCATGTATAACGATCGACTCTCCTGTCTGGATCATGTCAGTCCTCCTGTGATCAGGCCCAATGTGAAAATGAGCTGGTTTGTGTACATCGCAACGCTGGCAGAAGGGCTTGACCGCGATCAGCTGATGCAGGACATGATGAACATGGGCATCCCTACGCGTGGCTACTTTTCACCTATGCACCAGCAGAGCTACATCCAAAAAAGCCTGGGCACACGAAAATGGACATTGCCGGTTACAGAGTCAGCCGCCAAAAGGACCATCGCCCTTCCTTTCCACGGAAACCTCTCTTTGGCTGAGGTGGAGCATGTGGTGGATGCTTTGAGCGAATGCGCCAGGAGGCAGCTCTCATGAAAATGGAAACCCAGGCTATCTGGGATAGCAGGCTCGGTCGCCACTGGAGATCTGTCCTTGTAGTGGTAGATGCAATCATTGTCCTTCTCTCTTTTTACCTGGCATTTTTAACTCGGTTCGATGGCTCCATACCGCCACGATACCTCAGCATGATGGTTCAGCTTTTGCCAGTTATGCTGATTGTAAAGCTCCTGTCATTTCGCATCTTTCGCATCTACAGATTTAGCTGGTCTTACATAGGGTTTGAGGAGTTATTGAACATCATAATGGCCTGCATATTCTCCTCACTTATGCTCACAGCATTGCTTTATATCTTCTACACCTGGTCAGTCTTATCCGGATTTCCGAGATCGATTCTCGCCATAGATTTTGCCTTTACTTTTATGGGAGTTGCTGCAATTCGCTCCATCAAGAGGGCAGCCCGTCATCTGCGATTTATGCGAAGCGCGACGCCCCATGGGCACAGCGCAATAATTGTCGGAGCCGGATATTCTGGAGAGCAGCTCGTGAGAAGCCTGTTGCAGGAGGAAAACATCAATTACTGGCCTGTTGGCATCCTCGATGACGATCCTGGAAAGCAGGGAATATCCATTCACGGCGTGCCAGTTCTTGGAACCATCAGCCATCTGCCGGATGTTATCAAATCCAAAGGTGTTCAATCAGTCCTCATCGCCATACCTTCTGCACCTTCCCGCACCATACGTGATACCGTGGAGCTGGCCCGTCAGGGCGGTGCAATGGATATCAAAGTTGTTCCCTTCTTAAGCGAGCTTTATACAGGCGAGTTCAGAGTTTCAGATATCCGAAAGGTCCAGCCTGAGGATATCCTGGCAAGAGAGCCCGTATCCATAGACATGGCGTCTGTAGAGCACTTTCTGAGGGACAAGAACGTCCTGGTTACCGGGGCTGCTGGCTCCATAGGCTCTGAGCTATGCCGCCAGGTCCTTCGTTTCTCACCGGCAATGCTTCTGGCACTGGACTTTGACGAGACAGGCCTCTTTAACCTGGAAAGCGATTTGAGGAGGATTTTTCCCAAGAAGAACATTCGGATAGTAGTGGGAGATATTCGAGATAGGCCCAAAATTCATCAACTATTCCAAAGATTGCATCCGCAAGTAATCTTTCATGCTGCTGCATATAAACACGTGCCCATGATGGAAGAATATCCAGAAGAGGCTGCAAAGACAAACGTCTTCGGCACGAAGATCCTGATGGAAGAAGCATGCGAGGCAAAAACAGAGGCATTTGTTCTCATCTCCACTGATAAAGCAGTAAATCCCGTTTCTGTTATGGGCATGTCCAAACGTGTTGCAGAGATAATCTCTCTTTCAGTTGGAGAGAACGCAGCCACCCGGTGCATAGCTGTTCGCTTTGGAAATGTTCTGGGAAGCCGCGGAAGCGTGGTGCCGACATTCATGGAACAGATACGCAGAGGCGGGCCTGTCACAGTCACCCATCCGGATATGGAGAGGTACTTCATGACCATCTCTGAGGCGGTCCTACTTGTGCTTCAGGCAGGTGCGATGGGCAAAGGAGGAGAGGTATTTGTCCTTGATATGGGCAAGCAGGTCAAGATACTCGATATAGCAAAAGAGTTGATCCGCTTTCACAATCAAAAGCCAGATGAAGATATCCCAATAGTGTTCACGGGAATCAGGCCCGGAGAAAAGCTGCGAGAAGAGCTACTGACAGCCGAAGAGGGCATTTATGCAACGACCCATAAGCAGATTTACATTGCCAAAATGAACAATAAATTATCCAGGGAAGCACTGAGCGGCAAATTGGAGATCCTGGGCGGGCTTTCCAGAAAAGACGGTGAGGGACAGAGGGTCAGAGAGATGCTATCGGAGATCATCGATGGATCGAATGAAAAAGATGGGTGATTCGAGAATCTTTCTCCTGCAGGCAGGTCTGTCTGCTATGCGCCCATCTCATCTCCGTTCCTGGCTTTCATGCCCCGTACAGCTTCTTTACTCCCGTCTTGTCCCCATTGCCAAGCGTTCTC
>DAONDW010000114.1:0-5711 GCA_035402785.1 Methanothrix sp.
TGGTGGAAGACGAATTCGTCCCGGCAGTGGTGGCAGTCATCACCAAGGTCAACCGAACCGGAAACTTTGGCGACGGCAGGATCTTCGTCTGCCCTGTGGACGAATCCGTGCGCATCAGAACCGGCGAGAGAGGGAGCGTGGCCATATCATGAGCGGAGCTGAAAAAGTCGAAAGCGTGGTCGAGCCGACGACAATCGCGGGTAGCCTGCAGGTTGTCGATGAAATGCTCAAGGGGCTTCCCAAGAAGACTGGAGAGGTACGAAAAAAGCATGTGGTGGTCAAGGACGCCTGCGAGGTCGAGCAGAAGATAGAGGCCAACGACAAATCCATCCCCGGCATCCTGACCAACCGCGGCTGCGCCTATGCAGGCTCAAAGGGCGTGGTCTTCGGGCCCATCAAAGATATCCTGCATATCACCCACGGCCCAATCGGTTGCGCTTACTTCACCTGGGGCACCAGAAGAAATCTCATGAGCAAAGAGGATGGCAGAGACTGCTATTCCGGATACTGCCTGAGCACAGACGTCAAGGAGACCGACATCGTCTTTGGAGCTGAAAAGAAGCTGGCCGCTGCCATTCGAGAGGCCTATTCCATATTCAAGCCCGAATGCATCTCGGTCTTCTGCACCTGCCCCATCGGCCTGATAGGCGACGATATCGAATCCGTCTGCAAGAAGGCAGAGTCCGACCTGAAGATCAAGGTCATCCCGGTCAGGTGCGAGGGCTACAGAGGTGTCTCTCAGTCTGCTGGCCATCACATAGCCTCCAATTCGCTGATGGAGCACCTGGTGGGCACAGAAGAGCTGGAAGATCCCGGACCGTTTGATGTCAACGTGTTCGGCGAATACAACATCGGAGGAGACTACTGGGTTGTCAAGGATCTGCTTGAGAAGGTTGGCTACAGAGTTGTCAGCCCCTTCACTGGCGATGCCTCATTCCACGATATCGCAAAGGCTCACAGAGCCAAGCTCAACATTCTGCTCTGCCACAGATCAATCAACTACACCAACCGCATGATGGAGGAGAAATACGGCCTGCCATGGCTCAAAGTCAACTACCTGGGTGTAAAAGACACAATCGCCACCCTCCGGGATATGGCAGCCTTCTTCAACGACCCGGACCTGACCAAAAGAACCGAGGCCGTGATTGCAGAGGAGATGGCAAAGATCCAGCCAACCATTGACATGTACAGGAAAAGGCTCGAAGGAAAGAAGGTCATGATCCTTGTCGGAGGCTCACGCGCTCATCACTTCAGAAATATGTTCGAGACCCTTGGAATGGATGTGGTCGTGGCCGGATACGAGTTCGCCCACAGAGACGACTATGAGGGCAGAAAGGCTCTCTCCTCAATCGTTCATACCGGACGGTCAAAGGTGCTGGAAGACATACATTACGAGCGTGATCCGGGTGTGGTCTCTCCATACGACAGTGCAGATATTCAGAAGAAGATGGAGAAGATTCCAAGGCTCATGGATTACGAGGGCCTGCTTCCTCACATGAAAGATGGCCAGATCATGATCGACGACTACAGCCATCATGAATGCGAGAGGCTCGTGAAGGATCTGGGAATAGATCTCTTCTGCTCCGGAATCAAAGACAAATACGTCTTCCAGAAGATGCACATTCCCTCCAGGCAGATGCACTCGTATGACTACAGCGGCCCTTACACAGGCTTTGAGGGCTTCGTGCAGTTTGCCAAGGACATAGACATGTCTGTGAACAGCCCAACCTGGAAATTCATAAACCCGCCCTGGAGGCAGAACAATGCTTGATTACACACCAAAACAGATGGCCGAGCGCGAGACTTTGGTCATAAACCCGGCCAAGATCTGTCAGCCAATAGGAGCCATCCTGGCCTACAAAGGCATACACAATTGCATGCCCATAACCCACGGCTCTCAGGGCTGCTCGTCCTACCTGCGAATGGTGCTGGCCCGCCACTACCGGGAGCCCACCATCTCTGCCACCTCCTCCTTCACCGAGGACTCAGTGGTCTTTGGAGGCAGAAACAACCTCAAGGAAGCTGTGGACAATGTGGTCAACATCTACCATCCTGATGTTTTGGCCATCAACACAACCTGCTCCTCAGAGACCATTGGAGATGATGTTCACAGCTTCATGGAGGAGATCAAAGAAGAGGAGTTCTTCGATCCGAAGACAAAAGTGGTCATTGCCAATACCCCAAGCTACGTGGGCTCTCACATCACAGGCTATGATAACGCTGTCAAAGCCATAGCCCAGACCTTCCCGAGGAAAGGCAAGCCCAACGGCAAGCTGAACATCATCCCGGGCTTTGTCGATCCTGGAGACATCAGGGAGATCAAGAGGCTTCTTTCCATCATGAAAGTTCCCTCGATCGTATTCCCTGACACCACTGATGTCTTCGATGCTCCTCTCACGCCCGAATCCGGCGGCCTTTATCCACCTGGCGGAACGACGATACCCGATCTGGTGGACGCCGGAAACTCCCGCGCCACAATCGCACTTGGCAGAACTGCCGGATCCTCAGGAGCCATGATCCTGAAGGGCAAGTTCAAAATTCCGGCAGTCATCGGGCCAATGCCTATTGGCATCAGAAACAGCGATGCCTTTGTCATGTCTGTGTCAAGCCTCATGGGAGTTGCCATTCCGCAGGAGATCGAATACGAGCGTGGCCGTCTGGTGGACATGATGACGGATGCTCATCCTCACTTCCACGGCAAGGACCTGGCCATATTCGGAGACCCGGATACTGTAATCGGCCTTGTGAGCCTTGCAGTCGAGATGGGCATGAATCCGGTCTTTGCGCTAACCGGAACTCCTGACAAGATGTTCGCAGAGGAGGTGCATAACCTGGCCCCGGATTGCGAGGCGATAATAGGAGACACATTCCTCCTCCATCAGAAGATAAAGAACCATCCGGTGGATATGCTGATTGGAAACACCTATGGCAAGCTGATAGCCAGAGCTGAGGACATACCACTGGTGAGGGTGGGCTTCCCAATCACAGACCGGGCCAACCTGCATTACTTCCCAATAATCGGATATGCAGGAACCGCTCGCCTGGTGGAGATGATAGGCAACACATTCCTGGAAAGAAGAGACAGAGACTCGGACGATACGCATTTCGAGATGATCCTCTAAGGAGCCGGCATGAGCATAGTCAAAATATTTGAGGGCAGAGAGGGGCACATCGCCCAGAAAGGCGAAGAGAGCCTTCCTCTCGCCTGCAATTGCGACAGCCTGGCCGGGGCTGTGAGCCAGAGGGCCTGCGTCTATTCCGGGGCGAGAGTGGTGCTAAATCCCATCACCGATGCCCTGCACCTGGTTCATGGCCCCATAGGCTGTGCGAGCTACACCTGGGACATCCGGGGCAGCACCTCCACTGGCCCGGACCTCTATAGAAACAGCTTTTCAACTGATATGAAGGAGCTGGATGTGATATTCGGAGGCGAAAAGAAGCTGGCGGCATGTTTGCGTGAGCTGGCGGATAGATATCATCCGCCTGCCATCTTCGTCTATTCCACATGCATTGTCGGAATTATCGGAGACGATCTGACAACTGTCTGCAGAAAGGCGAGCGAGGAGCTTGGCATTCCAGTGCTGCCTGTCAAATCAGAGGGATTTAGGGGAAATAAAAACGAAGGCTACAAGGCTGCATGTAACGCCCTGGCAGAGCTTGTCGGTACCCGTGATTACACTCCAAAGAAGCCTTCAGTAAATCTTCTTGGAGAGTACAATGTGGCCCGGGACCTCTCTTATGTCAAGCCCTTCTTCGAGGAGATGGGCCTCGAGGTCGTGGCCACGCTCACCGGCGACGCCAGAGTGGAGGAGATTGAGAGAGCACACACAGCACAGCTCAACTTGGTGCAGTGCAGCGGCTCCATGACATATCTCGCCAAAAAGATGGAGGAGAAATACGGCATTGCCTACAGAAGAATAAGCTTCTTCGGGCTAAAGGACATGTCAGAAGCCCTCCGAACTGCAGCCGAATTTTTCGGCCTGGCCGAAATGAAGGAAAAAGCTGAGGAGATCATAAGCAGAGAAACCGAACGGATCAGACCTGAGATCGAGGCCTATCGGGCCCGCGTCACCGGAAAGAAGGCTGCAATTTACATGGGCGGGGCCGCAAAGGCTGTCTCGCTGGTGAAAGCCTTCCAGGAGCTTGGAATGGAGGTCGTGATCATAGGAACCCAGACAGGCGGGAGAGATGATTATCAGAATATCGCCTACATAGTCAAAGAGGGGACTGTGATAATAGATGATGCCAATCCTCTGGAGCTAAAGGAGCTTCTCATCAAGCAAAAGGCGGATCTGCTGGTCGCAGGAGTCAAGGAGCGTTTCCTGGCCTACAAAATGGGAATTGCATTTTGCGATTTCAACCATGATCGAACCACCAGCTTCGAGGGCTATGCCGGAATGAGAAACTTTGCAAGAGAGGTCTCAATCACAATCAACAGCCCAGTCTGGCAGCTTGCTGTCAAGAGGGAGAGCATGATAGAGAGGAGACCGAATCTGGAAATGACAACTGGAGAGAGCAATGATATCCAAGAGCCTTGCCACAGTTAATCCCTGTTCCATGTGCATGCCCATGGGAAGCGTTCTGGTCTTCCGGGGGATCGAGAGCTGCATGCCTCTCTTTCACGGCTCTCAGGGCTGCAGCACTTATATGCGCCTTTATCTGGCGCATCACTTCAGAGAGCCGGTTGACATCGCCTCCACAGCTTTGAGCGAGAAGGGTGCGGTCTATGGGGGAGCTGCCAATCTCATGCAGGGCCTGAAGAATGTGATCAATGGCTATCATCCCAAGGTGATAGGCATTGCCACCACCTGCCTTGCCGAGACCATCGGAGATGATGTGCCTCAAATCGTTCGAGAATTCCAGGCTCAGGAGGCAATAGCAAAGGATGTGACCATAATTTCAGTCTCGACTCCAAGCTATGCAGCATCTCATGAGGTGGGATATCGCGTGGCCCTCAAGGGCCTGGTGCAGACCATGGCCCGGAAAACCAGCCCCAACGGTCGCTTCAACATCCTGGTGGGCTCCATCATCTCTCCTGCAGATGTTCGCTACCTGCGGCGTCTGCTCGACGACTGGGGACTCGGATACATCCTCCTGCCCGACATATCCGAGACATTTGATGCTCCCCTCAGCAAGGAAATGCCGCTGATTCCAGTCGGCGGAACGCCTCTGGAGGACATCAGGGATACGGCCAATTCCATTTCCACCATAACCCTCGGAGGATCTGTTCAGGAGCCGGGAGCTGGGGATTTTCTGGAAAAGGAATTCAAGGTGCCGCATGCTGCCCTGCCTCTTCCAATAGGCCTGGAATATTCAGACCGCCTGGCAGCCCGTCTTGAAGAGATGAGCGGCCTTCCCATGCCTGAAAGCTATGAAAGGGAGAGAGGAAGGCTGCTTGATACGATGGTTGACGCTCATAAGCTCATGGCAGACGTAAAGACCGCAGTCTACGGAGACACCGAGATGGTCCTGGGACTTGTGCGCCTGATGGTGGAACTTGGCATGAAGCCGCAGATCGTGGCCACGGGGGCCGCAAATTCGGCATTTGCTGAGAGCGCTGCCGAGATTGCGCCCGGAGCCAAGGTCATGATCGGAGCCGATTTCTCGGAGATTGCCAGTGAGGTATCTAACCGGGATATCGAGTTGATGGTCGGTCCCTTCACAGGCAGGAGCACAGCCCGAAAGGGCAAAATTCCACTGCTGCGCGTCGG
>DAONDW010000115.1:0-4461 GCA_035402785.1 Methanothrix sp.
TGGGCCTTGATATGGGCATGGCAGCAATATCAGCGCCTCAAAAAGGAATGCGTCCGGCGATCATGCCTCTCGTGCGAAAGCTGGCATCAAACCAGGGATAGGGGCAAATCGATCTGCTGGATTTGGCTTGCAGCAAGAATCCATCCCTTGAGGGATCAGAGTACAGGCAACGGACTTCAGGTTCATGCATATCCTGTCGTCTTTCAGAGAGGCACCGCCTCCGCATAAATATGGTCTCGAAGGCGAGGGCTGATGCCTCCTTCGGTGATGACATCCACCTTATAGCCAAGCAGATCTTCCAGATCTTGCCAGAGGCTTACGAGGTCCAGAAGACCGTTTTCTGGCTTCATCTCCACCAGGAGGTCAAGGTCGCTTTCGGGTCCATCTTCGCCCCGAGCAACAGAACCGAATACACGGATGTTGCTGGCTCCGTGGGCCTGGGCTAGCAGAAGGATCTCCTGTCGCTTTTCTTTAAGCGCTGCGAATTTGCAGGACCTTTTTGGCCCGCTCTCTTGTAGCATGGTTATAGAGAACATTATCTCAAAACTATAATCAAGTTTCGGCTCTATATTGCTTTGAGTGGCAGTGAACGGATTTACCGCGAACGGAAGGGTTTTCTTGCTCTGCCATTCGCGGTTGCGCGAAAAAAACTGACAATTCCATCATAGTTCTGCGAGCGAGGCAACCCTCTTCCTGCCATCACAACCCGGTCCACAGCAATTGCCCTCCTGCCTGGAGAAGCACATCGATGATGATCGCAGAAAAGAGCACTGCCCTGTAGTTGGCTGACTGGTAAAAGAGCTCTTCGCCCCTCTTTGCAGTGGGGTGCCTCACGAAGTCCAGGTTTTGCAGGAGCAGCCATATACCGGCAACAGCCGCAGCGCTCAGATAGAGCCATCCAAGATGTGCTGCGAGACCCAGCGCAATGGAGAGCACGACGCCGATGATCCAAAAGCCTGTCACCATCTTCGCTGTGGCTGCTATTCCAAATGTGGCTGGCGTGGTCGGTATTCCCTTCTCTCTGTCTCCTGCGACATCCCTGCTGGCGTCGCAGTTGGTGAAGCCCCAGTCTGTGATGCAGATCATGGCTGCCAGGATGACTGCCGCAGGATGCAGTCCGGGCCCGGCACTCAATAGCCCTGCAGGCTCAAAGGCAAGCCACACTCCAAGTGGCACGAGGCCATAGGAAAGGCCCACGAAAAGCCATGAAAAGGGCGTATTCCTCTTGGCCCAGGAAGAGTAGATCGAGATGAAGATGGTGGCGATAACCAGTACCACAAAGCTCTCCAAATTGAGATAGAGGGACACAAGAGCAGCCACCAAAAACAGAATAAGAGACCAGAGCTGTGCGTTCTTGCGGCTCAACTGGGCTGAGGGAAGGGGCCTGTTGGGCATGCCGATCCTGTCCACATCTATGTCGCAGCAGTCGTTGTACACATAGGAGCTTGTGATTGCGCAGTATGCTCCGATCGCGGCTATTATGAATGTCATAATCGGTGGCAGCGCAGATTCCACTGCCCAGACGGCAAGAAGCGCCGCTGCTGCAGGCATTGCAAGATCCATGGCCGCGAGGGGTGGGCGCAACAGCTCAACGTAAGCTTTTAGCCTTTTCATGTAAAAATGCATGAATGATTTTCTCCTGGAAGCTATCAGGAATGCCTCAGTCAAATCTCAAAAGCCTGATGCTCAAATGAGCCCCTCGAACAGCTCCAGGTGCTCCTCTGGCCGGGTCAGGTATTCCAGGCGGCCAGCCTCTTTCAGCAGAGGATACATCTCCCTGCCCTTCTTCAGGCCGAGGCGAGCCAGAGACATGCTGTCAGGCGCATCTATCCGCCGCAGATCTGCTGCATTGCTGCATCTTTCGTTTTTGATCCAGCCGTCTTTTGTAAAGAAGTAAGCTGCACCGGCCATCTCCCTGTAGGGCTCGTAGAGCGATGAGAAATTCCTGCATACGAAGTTTGACATCTTGAGAGTCTTATTGGAGCGGTTTATTGTGACATGGCCGTATCCAGGAGGCACAAGAACCCTGTCGCCCGCTGAAGCGTAGACCACCACAACATCGCTGAGATCTCCGTTTTGCAGAAGATAGAGCGCTTCGCCCTCCAGGACCTCGTAAAGCTCCGGATAGGTGACGCTTCCTGCCGAAACTGTGGGATGGTAATGCCCCGCGGTCTTGATGTATTCGCAGCCCAGCATATTTGGTGGAATGATGGTGATATCATATCTGAGACCCTGCTGCAACAGCCTGTCTTTATCCGCCCGGCTCAAATACAGGTCGCGATACATGTAATACAGGTCGAAGTCCTCTGCCCCCGCAAGCCAGCTTTTATCGGCGATCACGTCTTTCATGTCAAAAAGCCGGCGAACGTCCGGGTCCTGCCGCCTGCCGCCAAATTCCAGTTGAATCATCTGCCCACCAAACCTCTGGATCAATTGTATTCTGAATGCATCCCGAATTTATTCTGAATTAATTGTACTATTGATCGCCTTTGCCTTGAATTTTTCCGTCTATCTGGAGGAGTCAACTACCGCATCCTGAAGGGCGCAACTTGCTGCTTACGATGATGTTGTGTCGCATTTGGCCAGTTGAAAGGACAGACTGCTCAGGCAAGATATGCCCGCCAGAGATCTATTTCAAGAGGCGTTGGGGTCTGCATGCAGTTTAAATCTCTCATATCCATGGCCCCAATCAGGCCTTGATGTATTAGACGACTGCAATGACAGTTGGCAGGCCAGTTCCTGCCAGATCACCCTCCAGAAGGGTTTTTCTGTTGCCGGTGCTGTCCACCAATGTCAGGTTCTGCAGGTGCCACTCTCCGGTCTCATTTCCTGCCAGGATCATGCTGGACTCATAAATTCCGTCTTTTGCCGTTCCTGATGTGCGGCTTTGAGACGTGAAAATGGCCGCTGCCTCCCCGCCATCAGGCCCGGAAAATGCAGCTTTTGCCGCCCAGACGGCCTGGTCGTCGATGAGGTGTGCTGTGAGGTTGACCTGTCCGGGCAATGATGCCAGGGCAACCTGCTGGGGCTGGATTATCAGGCCCGCAATGCCAGGTGCCTGGTCATCAGATAGAGGGCTCACAGTCCCGCTGGCTGGCGGAGTCAGAGGGTCGGCATCATCTGCTGTTGAGAAGCATTCGCTGCTGCTGCCGATCTTGATAGTCTTGCCAATGGAAAAGGAGCCCACCAGATCCTCCACGCTTCTGCCATAGGCACATGCAGCAGGCACTGCGGCAGAGAGCAAAAGAAGGATCACAACCATAACCTGAAAACGCAAGCAGGATTCACCGATCCTGTGGTTGGCTGAGAAGAGACAAAAGCTTTTTCCCGGACCATATCGGCAGATCGACGGGAAAATCCTAATTGCATGCAAGACCTATCATTGAACTGTGATCAAATCAGGTGACCAGTTCATAGCTGGCCGCTCTGGCGGAGTGGTTGGCGCAATCGTGCCCTGGCGGGCAGCCCATGCAGGCGTGGCCCCGGCGCATATATTCCATGCAGCAGGCACCCATCAGCTGCGCGTGGGAGGGTTGTCCTGCCGCGTGGCTTACATGCCGAACGATGCAGATTTGGCATTTTTTCCCATACTCGGTGCCTGCGAGATGACGCCTCTTGCCAGGCCTCATCTGGGCGAGGCAGAAATCTCGAATGCCAGGCGCTGCATGCGCTGCCGTGTCTCAGACACCTCGTGGTCTGTGGCCTATGTCGTGCTTGCTCCTGGCGATCTGCCTGGACCCGGAGACAGCGGAAGTCCACTCATCCAGGATGGCCATGTGGTGGGCCTGCTCCTGTCCATCAATTTGCACAACTGCAGGGGCATAGCCATATCAGCAGAAATGATAGAAAGGGAGATAGACATTGGGAAAATCCCGAAAAAAGATGGCATGCATTAGCCATGTTTTGAGTTCAATCACAGGAAATTGGGAAGATGCAATGATGCAATATTTCAGTCCTCAATTGGGAATGAGACTCATTCAGCATCATTCAGGCCTGACCAGAAGCCCACCGGCCTTATTGCCTGCATTGTAATTGTTTGGCGATGACTGAGATGGCGTCTCCATAACCGATTGATCTGATTCTGAACTGGTCTTTGAAACTATCTTGCCGTCTTTTCTGACATATCCCTCAGGGACGTCTCCCCAGCTCCAAAGTCCGGATTTGTCTGTTGAATCATTTATCGTCGAATTCAGATGACCGATTGAAGAATCCAGGCTGCTATTTGTTGAATTCGTGGTGTTGTTGGCAGATCCTATTGCACCGACTGTGCCGTTTTGCAAAGCGGCATTGCTTTCGTTGCCTGCGAGGTCTGCCGCGCAGCAATAAAATGAAAGGATGGCCATGCAGAATACGATTGCTGAACTGAACATCAGTTTTCTCATGAAATATATCACCATTTCCATAGCGATGCCCTGCATACTATATCAAACAAGCCATGTGGCGGCGACGGCCATTCATGCA
>DAONDW010000115.1:4561-5695 GCA_035402785.1 Methanothrix sp.
TTGATGCTCTCGCTAAATGCGTGCTGCATGCCCTCATCTCAGGACGGAGCTGGCAATGCATCCGAAGGTGCAGATAGCCTTCAATGGAACATACTTGCAGGCGCGAATAATGGATTATTGCAGATGCCGGACTACGATGAATTGCTGCAGGTCTATCACCCGCCAAACGTGATCATTCGCGAGCCGCAGAATGGAATGATCTTCACAGCAGATGAGACGACTCGCACAGCCCAGGTGGCGATCCATGTCACATCTTCAGGCGAGACGGTTAATATCACGATTTATGATCACCTGACACCACTGGCTACAATCGACTGTCCAGCAGGCGAGACGAACTGCCCTGTCACTTATGATCTGGAGGCTGACATTGGTTTGCACACGATCCTTGCAAAAGCAGTCGATGCCAGAGGGGCTGTCTGCTCCTCTCTGCCCGTCACATTTACGGTCAATCCCCCAGAGCCATTTGTTGAAATCACAAAGCCTGTTAACGGGCAGATAATAACGGCTCCGGCGACCATTGATATAATCGCCAACATCCTTGACTCTCATCCCATAACCAAGGCGGAATTTTATGCTAATACCCAGAAATTATGTGAGCTGACAGAAGCACCCTATCAGTTTAAATGGGACAATGCAAGCCCAGGAGTATATCGTCTGGCAGCAAAGGCAACCGATGATCAGGATAATTCAGCAATCTCAAATTTCGTTTTCATAGTGGTGGTGCCTGAGGACCCGCTGGCCAAAACCGATCTCGCGCTGTCCATGTGGTCTTCTCCAGATCCTGCATTGATAGGAGGAGGCATAAACTACATATTGACTGTGACGAATTTCGGACCCAGCAGTGCAACTGGCATCGTGGTAACAGATTTCCTGCCAGAGGGTCTGACATATAAATATTCCAGAGCCAACCAGGGCAGCTATGACAACATGACTGGGGAATGGGATGTAGGAAGCCTGGCCCCCTATCATAGTGCAAGACTCGCCATTACCGTGGAGGTGCCTGCCAGCATGAAACCCGGAAAAATCCACAATCAGGCAACTGTGGCTGGCATGCAGTACGATGACGACAATACGAACAACTACGCAGAGAGATACACCAATCTGATCAGCTGAATTGATGAAAGCTGATCGTCA
>DAONDW010000116.1:0-5661 GCA_035402785.1 Methanothrix sp.
CGTTTCATGAGCAGGTTGGCTTCATGGAATTTGGTGGCAATCGACCTGAGACTATGCCAGATCAAGTGATGTGGGACGGGAGTAATCTCTCAAGGGGCAAGATTCATCCTGATCCTGAAGGGCGTGGCCTTCTCTGTCCCCTGACCCGCGAGTCCAAATGCGAATGGACCTGCTATGAGATACATATTATATTTTTTATATTTTAAAAATTGTGAGGAATTATTATAGTTCCAATTGATCTACCCCGCGCCAGTGACGTTTACCCCAAAACACTTAATTAAATGTCAATAAATTTATAACAATACGAATTTTGCTTTGATGGTGGTTTTCCTATTATTATCTTGGTTACTGATGAGTTATTAGGTAATTATTTAATATTTGCTCGACATAAGCAATATTGCTAAGATCGCATACGTACTTGAATTGGTGGATAATGACTGCACACATTTAATGGGGGGCGTCTGGAATATGAAAAGAAGCAAACATTTAATTATTTCAGAAATACTGGACATATGCAAATGCGGTGCCAGTAAGACCAGGATTGTATATCAGGCAAATCTCAATTTCAAAACAGTTAACGCATATATCGATCTGTTAATAAGAAATAACCTTATACAGGCAAAACAGGGCAGCAGAACATTATATGAAACGACTGACAGCGGCATACGTCTGCTAAATGAGTTCAAACACATCAATTCCCAGCTTTGTGAATGTCAGGATCTGGTGGCCTGATCAATCGATCATTCAATTTTTCCGAAAGCCAGGAGTACCACTGGCATGGGTCGTGTCAAATGAAAGAAGACAGCATGCATTGTTGACTCTTTCATGAAAAAAATGAGGGCAACCCTCAATTCACACTTGCCTTCATTCCAATGTTCGCCATCTGCGAAAAGAATCCAGGATAGGATACATCCACAGATTCAGCAGTATCGATTTCCGTGCCGCCCGCAACCAGCCCTGCCACGGCCAGGGCCATGACGATTCTATGGTCATGATACCCATGCACTTTTGCCCCGTGCAGCTCTCCTCCAACTATCTCCAGTCCGTCCGGCCTCTCTTTGATGTTCGCACCCATGCGTGCCAGCTCCAGCGCCATGGCGTGCAACCTGTCTGTCTCCTTGTGCCTGACATGTTCGGCATTGAATACCGTGGTCTTGCCGCGAGCAACTGCACCAAGCACTGCAATTGTGGGCACCAGGTCAGGAGTCTTGCTGGCATCCACATCAATTCCATTCAGCTCTCCACCTGTAATCATCAGGTCTCCTTTCTGCCTGTCCCAGGAGACTTTAGCCCCCATTTGATTTAAAATATCGATGATTGCCGAGTCTCCCTGCCTGGATGGCAGAATCCCTTTGACTGTGACCTCCGAGCCAGTGATGGCCGCTGCTGCAAGCGGATAGGAGGCTGATGAAAAGTCCCCTGGAATGGTGTAGCCTTTCAGTCCGTAGCTCTGCCCTCCCGGCACGAAGAATTCCTGGGGCGTGGCATCGATATGCACTCCTGCCTCGGCCAGCATGTCAACGGTAATTTCAGCATAAGGGCGGCTCTTCAGCTCTCCCTCGATCATTATCCTCGTGTCAGCAGCAGCCAGTGGAGCAGCTATCAATAACGCAGAAAGAAACTGAGAGCTGACGCCGCCGTTGAGATGAGCGGTTCCGCCTTTCATCCTTCCGCGCACAACCAGAGGCGCTTTGCCGTTATTGCGAATGGAGAAAGCCTCTGCCCCAAGCTCGGAGAGGCAAGCCAGAAGGGGGCCGTTTGGTCTTGTGCGAATGGAGGCATCACCAGTCAGAACTGCACCATCGGTTAGAGCTGCCACAGCAGAGCAGAAACGCATGGTGGTGCCGGAATTGAGCACATTGATCACATCTTCCGGAGTTTTGGGGCTGCTGGATACGCCTGCAATCTTTACATCATCCTCGATTTGGATCTGAGCTCCAAATGCCTGGCTCGCGGAGATGGTGGCCAGCGTGTCTGCCGATAGCAGTGGCCTCTTAACATTTCCGCCTGGGCCGAGAGAGGTTATCAGAATGGCCCGGTGGGTGTAGCTCTTGGAGGGCGGGGCATAGATCTCGCCGGAGAGGAAAGAGCGTTCGACTGACGCAATCATGGTTGCGGAATGGCGCAGGTAGTATAAGTATTGTGTGCTATGACATGGCTTGACATGGCATCGAAAAAAAACCCGCCCACCAGGAATTTATGACCAATTGACGGAAAAATGGTGGACCGGAGGTGGTCGCAAGCCGGTCCTTTCCGCCAAACAGTTAACAAGGGAGAGAGAAGCCCCCACTCCTCTACCTCCGTCGCCGTTAGACTTACGGCATTCAACGAAGTACGACACAAGTCGAATATAAAATTTTCGCCCCAACCACCAATTCAGGCCAGTCCTTCCAGGAAATTGCCGGAAGGAAGGCACAGGATTATATCTGAAGAACTGAGGAACGTAAGAGCAGTCTCAGCAAATGTATGGGATGTTCGCCATGAATGTCATCTGCGCTTACCCTGTAAATGTCGATGCGGTCTGCAATGTTTCAGGCAGTGAACTCTCAGCCCTATTGCCTTCAGGCTTTGTCAGCGCGAAGGCGGGACTTGCCAGGTCCATCAATGGCTTCGAAGATGTCCTCTCTTCATTGCTCTTTTGCATGCAGCAGGGCAGCGGAGCAGAGCTTTTGATCGATAGCCAGGCAGCAGCGCACGCAATAGAGAAGGCCTTTACCTGGCAGTATCGTCTTGGCGGAAATGCGGGCATCATGGCCAATGTCCTGTCCGATCTGGGAGCTGTTCCAGTCCTCAATGCGCCAGCCATTGGCGCAAGGCTTGCAGAAATGCTTCACAGCGGAGTACGTTTGCCGCTGTCAGGAAAGCTGGTCGAGCCTGCCAGGTTTTTGAACGAGGCTCAGTCGTGTCCTGAAATAATGCATTTCGTCTTTCAGTTTAGAAAAGGAGATGAGTTGACCCTATCACAGGATAAGATCATAGTGTCAGCCGATAATCGTTTCATCGCCAGCTATGATTCTGTGAACACAAGGCTTCTCACCAGCCAGCATTTCGACTCATATTGCCTTGGGAATATCAGCGACTTTGATGGGGCTCTGATTTCCGGATTTCACCTGGCTGCTCCTGACGAGTACAGGCAGATCTTCATGGATAGGATAAGGCAACTTGAATCCTGGAAAAGGATTAATCCGGACCTCTTCATTCATCTTGAGATGGGCTCATTTCAAAGCCCCCCTGTCATGCAATATCTTCTGGATATCATCTCTCAAACCTCGGTGGACAGCATAGGCCTAAACGAGGATGAACTGGCTGCCGCAATGGGACCATCCAGTCCCTTTGCACCATCGCTGCATTCACCGGCTGGACGGTGGCAGGAGACCATGCAGGGTGCAAAGCTGATGCAAAAGCACCTTGGAATATTCAGAGTAGCTGTTCACACCAGGGACTTCATTTTGAGCATAATGGATAATGGAAGAATCGCAGCAGAAGATGAGATGTCAGCCCTTGAAAGCGGCGTCAATGCAGCATCAGAACTGGCTGCAACAGGCTCGCTGAAGGGAAAGATATCTCTGGATATCAGCTCAACCGGGAGGAGAGCTGTCGAGGAATTCCGTCTTATGGGCGCGAGTGCGACTGGAAGAGGAGCTGTTCAGATTATAGGCAGCCAGATCGTCTCACTCACACCAGCGCTTTCTGTAAAAGAGCCTCGCATCACCGTGGGCCTGGGAGACACAGCCACTGCTGCCATCTTCTTTGCAGAGCTTCTGGCTGACAAAAGGAAACCGGCCTGACCTGCACAAATTCCATCAGGCAGGCCCGCACAATTTGTCCGGTGCTTATCCGCCCGTCTCCAGGTTGTCGTCCTGCATCTTTGCGGCGTCCATCATCTCTTGCGTCTGTTTGAACCTCTCCTGAATCTGCTCGAGCGTCATGCCCTCCAGTTCCTTTCTCTCTGGAGGCTTCTCTATCAGCTCCAGCATGTCCAGGCGATAGTAAAGGCCTGTGCTGTCCAAATAGGCCCAGGTCTGACCATCATCTTCCACCTTCAGCACCTTGACTATCCCTGTGGTTCCTGTGCCCTTGTACCTGACAAGACTGTCTTCTCGAATTTCAGCCATCAAATCATCATCCTTCAACTGCTCTCAGGCATTTGTCAAAGCCCTTTGATAACTACATCTATATCCTCTGCGGCTGTGCCCACGATCTCTGCGCCACCTGGCCTGGCCAGCACCTCCATCAGGTGAAACTCATCACAGGCGCACAGGACATCCTGCTTCGGATGAGTGCCGGGCTCGATTTTGCAGTTCAGGCGGGTGCGAGGTCCAATGGACACCACAGCCTTCAGACGGGAAGATGCCGGATGGCCTTTGGGCAAGACTATCAACGGCGCGCCAAGCTCGCGGAGCTGGTAAATGGTGCAGGCGAGTCCGCGCATGACATCCTCACCAAGACCCCAGGAGGAGGCAACCATCAGATCCTCTGGCTCTGTGAAGAGGACAATCTCCTCTGATTCCGTTTCCAGATAAAAAAAGTTCCCCTTAGTCTTGGCTATGGCTATAGTACCCGATTTTCCTATAAGATAAGCGATCTCGTCCTCACTAAAAAGTAGATGCATAATCCTCAAATCGCCTTGACGTTTCTGGATTTGCAGGATGGACACATTGGCCTTCTGCCCATTCCCTTGAACTGGTTTTTGCAGTCCTGGCATTCATAGTCTCTGGTGGCCAGGGATTCGATGTTTCCGATGTCCGGCCCGCCTCCGACGGTACACATCTTGCTTCACCTCCATGCCTCTATTGCACTTTTGAATATATAAAAACGGCGGAAAATCCAGCTAAAAAAGATATTCAGCCGTGATAGGTGCAGTTGAAATTCGATGCCAGGTCTCGCGAGGGATAATCCGGCAAAAAACTGAAAAATTGCAGTTAGAATTTCAAACGGAACGGTTTTAAGTCTTTTTTTAGAATAATGAACGCTATTATCGAAAATCCGAAGCCAGATGAGCATCGTTCGTTCTGTTATAAATTCTTAAATGGTTCGATGCAAGATGTTCATTGCAGGGCAAATGCAGGCCGGAGTCCTGGCCAGGCATTCCTGGCCAGGCATTCCTGGCCCAGCATATATGGGATGCAGGCACGGCATACTGCAAATAGCATATTCAATATGCTAAAAAATAGAATCTGAAATCGAATACCAAATATTGGGGAATCAAAATGAAAATATGGCATTATCTGGCAGCCCTTCTAATGCTCGGCTGCATGGCAATGACGGCATCGGCAGCAGATGAGGTCACACTGACCATACATGTCCATGATGGCAGCCTGGATGGCGATGTGCTATCGCATGTGGATATAACCGGAACCGATGCAGCAGGAAATAAATTCGAAGGATTAACCGATACGGACGGAATTGCAATCATAAGCGGAGAAGCTGGAAGCTGGATGTTCACCTTTGAAAAGGATGGCTACGATCCGCTTTATCTGATGTACAATGCCACCACAACTGAAGACACAGCAGCATATCTTGAGAAGTCCTCCTAACGCCAAATATCATAAGGCCAAATGAGGCCAAATAAGGCGAAGAATCCAGGGCGAACGCAGTCTGCAGCAGCTGACTGCCAGTAGCTCTTTTTTTTTCTCAGGATACAGATGGGCTATAAATCAC
>DAONDW010000117.1:0-5641 GCA_035402785.1 Methanothrix sp.
TTTTTGCCTGGGCGTCCAACTGATCTATCGCTTTCCTGAGTGTGGCATATTCGAGCAGGATCCTTCCAGCCGGGCTCTCCCCGGCACCCAGCATCTCCACCAGCTCCCGGTCATACTCCGCCAGATCAGCATGTCGTTTTTTCAGATACTCGTGCCCCCAGGGTCCGGCCACCAGATACTTGTTCAGCGGATCAGATGAGCTGCGATAGTGCTCAAGCATCGCCCCGGCGGGTCGCTCCAGCCTGTCAAAGGTCTTCTGCAGTGCAGTGGCCTTTTTCTGCTCATCGGTCTTGCTGGCCAGGCGTGGCCGGTAGACCAGGCTCTCCAGGGCCTGCACCAGGACTGCATCCAGATTGATAAGAGCGAAGCGAACGAAGTTGGCTGCAGTCCTCGCTTCTTTCGCATTGGCTGCAGACTGCACATAGACCATGACCTTGTCCATCTTTGCAGAAAACTCGCCCTGCCTCAGAGATAATAGCAGTCTTTTAATATCCTGAACATCCGCGGAGGGCGTCCTCTCATGAATGCCTTTTTCCCCGTGCTGTCCCAGGCCCTCTGAAGGGCCGTCATTTCGAGCCGGACCATCATTTTGAGTCATAAAATATTCCGGGCCATCCGAGCTTGCACAGCCAGCACTACCACATGAGCCTGGGCAGGATTCTCTGGCCGCTCAAAAGCGCGCTTGCGTCCTCAGCTCTTCTGGTAACCTCAGCCTGATCTCCGCTGACCAGCACCTCTGCAGGCCTCGGCTGGCCGTTGTACTGTGAGGCCATTGAGAAGCCATAGGCTCCGGCATCGAGGAACGCCAGCACATCGCCCTTCTCAAGCACAGGCAGCCGCCTCTCCTTGGCCAGGATATCTCCAGTCTCGCAAATGGGTCCAACCACTGTGTATGTCTCGGCTGGGGGCTCGCTCGCCCTGTTGGCCACAACCACATGATGATATGAATCGTAGAGCATGGGCCTCGCAAGGACGTTAAATCCCGCATCCATATCCACAAAATTTACATGAGCTTTCTTGACTGCATTAACTCTGGAGAGCATGACTGTGGTGTCGGCCACGATGCTTCTGCCTGGCTCCAGTATGAGCCTTGGAGCTATGCCAAGCTCCCGGCTGCGGCCCGTGAAAATCGGAAGCACTGCTGAAGCCAGGTCTGCAGGAGTCGGTGCAGGACTATCAGGATGATACTGAATGCCCAATCCACCTCCAAGATCAATCCTCTCGATATTCCCGCCTTCTGCCAAAACAGCCGCAGCGATGTCCATCATCTTGCCCGCTGCCTCGGCAAAAGGAGCTGTATCCAGTATCTGAGAGCCAATGTGACAATGCAGCCCCACTGGCTTGACGCCGTCCAGCTTTTCAGCCCTCATGTAGGTCTCTGCCACCTGCTCAGCAGGAATGCCGAATTTCGAGGAGCGCAGGCCCGTGGCGATCTTGGGATGTGTCCTGGGAGATACATCCGGATTGACTCTGAAGAGAATTTCCGCCTCCCGGTCCAGGCGCTGAGCAGTCTTTGCGAGGCTTTCAAGCTCCTCGCGAGAGTCAACGGACATTCTCACGCCGGCCATTATGGCCATCTCGTGGTCTCTATCGCTCTTGGAGTTGCCATTATAGAGAATTTTGTCCTGCGGGATGCCAGCCATGCGGACAACGGCCAGCTCTCCAGCAGAGAATATGTCTGCTCCCATGCCTTCCTGAGCGGCAATAGAGAGAAGCGAGAGATTGCCATTGGCCTTTACTGCAAAATACTTGTCAGCCTCAGGAAATGCCAGGTTGTAGGCGCGAATGTTCTCGCGTATGCGGCGCTCTGATGTGACATAAATTGGAGTGCCCTCCTCATCTGCCAGTGAAGCGCAGTCCACGTCTTCTATGAATAGATGATTGTGTCGTGAGGTGAGATGTGTTTTAGGTCCAAACATGAATGTAAATCCTTTCCGAATTACTAAATCTTTTCCATGCACACCCCAATTCATCAGCTTCTCTCAAGGCAGGCTTTTTCAGATGCCTGTCCCTTCACCAATCGTGCATATTTTCCGCCATTTGCCAGGAGCGTCTCATGGCGGCCATGCTCAATCACCGTGCCTCCCTCAAGGACGAAGATCTCATCTGCATCCACAACAGTGCTCAGGCGATGGGCTATGATCAGGGTTGTTCTTCCCTCGCGAAGGCTCATGAGTGTATCCTTGATTGCCCTCTCGCTCTCGGTGTCCAGGCTGGAGGTGGCTTCGTCCAGAATCAATATGGGCGCATCTTTTAAGAGTGCCCTGGCAATGGCAATTCTCTGGCGTTCTCCGCCGCTCAGACGAATGCCTCTCTCGCCAACTACCGTGTCGTAGCCATCTGGCAGGCTCTTGATGAAATCATGAATCCTTGCAAGAGATGCCGCCTCTTCAACCTCCGCATCGCATGCATCCGCTCTGCCCAGACGAATGTTCTCCCGAACGGTATCATTGAACAGGAAGATATCCTGAGACACAACAGAAAACTGATGACGCAAAGCCTTCAGAGGAATGCTCTTCAAATCCATGCCTCCAAGAAGAATCTGGCCGGATTTGGGGTCCCAGAAACGCAGGAGCAGGCTGATGATAGTGGACTTTCCAGCACCACTTGATCCAACCAGTGCAGCAGTTGTTCCTGCAGGAATCTCAAAGCTGATATCCTTCAGGATTTCCGGCCCGTCTGGCGAATAGGAAAAGCCTACATTTTTCAGGCTCAATGATGGCAGGATCTCTTCTCCATCGGAAAAGGCCAAGTCCGCATGATCCACGACGGATGGCTCCTCATCCAGCAAAGCAAAAAGCCTTCTTGCTCCTGCAAAGGCCTGTGATAGCTGCTTTGAGATCTCAACCACGCTCATGAGCGACGCAAATACGCTCCCTGACAGCAGGACAGCAATCGGCAGATAGCTCCTGGGAAGCTCACCCCTGCTGACCAGAATCGATGCCATTATAAGAATGCAGATTACGCCTGAAGAAAGGATGATTACGCTTGCAGCGCTCTGCAGACCGCTGTTGCGAGCCTGCTTTGCCTGCAGGCTTATCAGGCGGTCTGTGTCATGGCTGAGAAGATCTCTTCGAGACTCTTCATAGCCGAATGCCAGGATCTCCTTCATGCCCTGCAAGCTGTCCAGCACCTGAGAATTGAGCCTGGCAAGCTCCGACCTCAGGTTCTCTCCAAGGGCTCTGCCAAGCCATAACGCAAACCTGGGCATCATCGCCAGGAGCGCGAGAAAGATGAACAGAACTCCTGCCAGCTTCAAGTTAATGAACGCCAGGGCTGTCAGAGACAGAATAGGGACAATCACTGCCACTGCAATTGGGCCTGCTGTATGCGCAAAGAACAGCTCCAGCATCTCAATATCCGAGACAGCCGTTGAGACCAGGTCGCCGGTCCGCCTGGAAACGAGCCTGGCAGGAGCGAGAGGCTCCAGGATCCTGTAAAATTCATCTCTCAGAGAAACCAGGATCCGATAGGCAGCTACATGGGCAAGATACGGTCCAAGGTAGCTGAACGCCCCCCTGCATATCCCCAGAAAGACCATTCCAAATGCATATGGATAGAGGGATTGCACTGGCTTTCCGGCCACTGCCAGTGCAAAAAGGGCTGCACCGGTGACCGCCACGCAGATGCTGGAGATCTGCCTGAGAACCTCGAATGTGACCGCCTGGCTCATGAGACCGAAGTGAGGACGAAGGGCGCGAATCAGCCTTCTGTGCTCAGACATCGGATCCATAAAGCGCCTGATCATGCGCCACCCTCAACAGATGCTTTTTTGGGCGATATGCAAATTGGCTGCAACTGTGCTGCCAGCAGACGATCTCCTTGCTGGCATTGGGCAGAGATGAGGCGGGAATAAATTCCATTTTGCCCCAGAAGCTGCTCGTGAGTGCCTGCCTCAGCAATTTTGCCGTGATCCATCACGAGAATTCGGTCTGCATTTCTGACTGTGCTCAGGCGGTGAGCAATGACCAGAACGGTGCGTTTGGACCTGAGAAGCTCAAGGGCGTTTTTGATGGATTCTTCGTTCTCAGCATCAACATTGGATGTCGGCTCATCGAGCAGAAGTATTGGCGCGTCCTTTAGCAGAGCGCGGGCAATTGCAATTCTCTGGCGTTCGCCTCCTGAGAACCTGACACCCCTCTCGCCCACCACGGTCCTGTATCCCTGGGGCAGGTCCTTTATGAAATCATGAGCATGAGCAGAAATGGATGCCCGAATTATCTCTTCTTCAGATGCATTGGGCCTTCCCAGACGCAGGTTGTTCTCCACAGTATCATAAAATAAATAGGATTCCTGAGCCACCAGTGCCATTTGAGATCTCAAGAACTTCAGAGGAAGAGCACTCAACTGCGTGCCACCTATCAGAACCCTGCCCTTTTGAGGCTCATGAAACCTGTAAAGCAGATCAATGACCGTGCTCTTTCCGGCTCCCGTTGCCCCAACCAGTGCCACCATTCTTCCCGCAGGCACATCGAAGGATATGTCCTGCAAAACCGGTCGATTTCCACCATAGGCGAAGCTGACGTTCTCGAATCTGATGCTTGGCTCAAGAGAGGGTGAAGGCATGACGGCCAGGTCTGTCACATCCGGCTTCAAGCCGAGCAGATCGAATATGGCGTCCGCTGCTCTCTTTCCCTGCAGACTGTAGTGATGATAAAGAAGCATATGGCTGACGTGCTCATAGAAAAGGGAGCCCAACATGAGCACAGTCACCAGCCTGTCTGCTTCCATGGCTCCTTCGCTCAAACGAATGGATGCAACGATTAGGGTAAGAGAATAGCCGAGAACCGGCACAACCTCAGAGATGAAGCTCATTGAAAAGTACAGCCTCAGGCTTTGAATCAGGGCACTCTCGAGTTCCTGTGAACGCCTGTGGATATTCTGTCCCCGGACATCCACCTGATGAAACAGCTTCAATGTCGTCAGACCCTGCAGGCTGTCAGAGAAGTAAGCGCTCAATTCTCGATAGGCCGCCCAGGCACGTCGCCCCATCTTCTGAGCTTCCATTCTTGTCAGCAAAATGATGGACAACGGGATCAGGGGCACGAAGCCCATGAGGATCAATGCTGATGTCATGTCAACATAGAGGGCAAAGCCAATGAACAGCAGGACTGGCATGACGATACAAAGACATGAATAGGGAATGAAAAGCCCGATGTATGGGTCCAGGGCCTCAATGCCATCCACCAGGGTTGTGGTGAGAGCTGCGGTATTCCTGTGCTCTAAAAATGATGGCCCAAGTTCCAGAATATGATCAAAGAGCCTCTTTCTGACGGCAGCCTTGACGACTGAGGCAGATCTCTGGGCGCTGAGGTCTCTCATCACCTCGGCGATGACTCTAAAGACGAGGGCCAAAAGCATCCCGGCAAAAAGCTCGATCATGGAGTTCAGTGGTCGCCCGCCATAGACGCCGACGATGACCTTTCCTGCGAGCAGAAGCAGGCAGATGTTGGCTATGGATCCCAATAGCCCTGAAAAGAAGGTTATTGCTATCCAGCGTTTGGCACCTTTTGCGAATTGAAACAGTCTCCAATCGATAAGTTCTTGCATTGTGTTTCTCCGGGATCAAATGTCTTTAGGCATGAGACCTGATGTTTCAATTATATTCCTTAATAAATCTATCGCTAATCGTAGTCAATTG
>DAONDW010000118.1:0-1583 GCA_035402785.1 Methanothrix sp.
ACCTTCATGATCTTTCAGGCCATGTTTGCCATCATCACAGTCTCTCTGATCACCGGCTCTTATGTTGAGAGGATCAAGTTCAGCTCATTTCTGGTCTTTTCCCTGGCCTGGGCGACCCTGGTCTATGACCCTGTGGCCCACTGGGTCTGGGGGGGCGGCTGGCTCGCACAGATGGGCGCCCTGGATTTCGCAGGCGGCATTGTGGTACACATCACAGCCGGAGTCTCTGCACTGGCAGTGGCCATGGTGATTGGAGCCAGAAAAGGCTTTGGCACCGATCCGATGGAGCCGCATAACATCCCGACCACAGTCATGGGAGCTGCACTTCTATGGTTCGGATGGTTCGGCTTTAATGCCGGATCGGCCCTTGCAGCCAATGGCATCGCTGCAAATGCCTTTGTGACCACAAATACATCTGCTGCAGCGGCAGCCACAACCTGGATGCTTCTCTCATGGCGTCAGAGGGCTCCTTCAGCTCTTGGCATCGTCACTGGTGCAGTCGCCGGCCTGGCTGCCATAACGCCTGCAGCTGGATTTGTGACACCAATGGCTGCGATTCCAATTGGCATTGTGGCTGCGATTGCGGGCTACTATGCCATCATCCTGATCAGGGGAAGCAAGAAGGTCGACGACTCTCTGGATGTCCTGGCATGCCACGGCATTGGAAGCACATGGGGAGTGCTTGCCACAGGCATTTTCGCCACCATCGGAGCGAGCGGACTTTTGGCCGGAAACTCTCATCAGGTGCTCGTGCAGCTCATTGCCATTGCAGTCACCTGGAGCTACTCCTTCATCGTGACCTACGGCCTTGCCAGGATCATCGATGCAGTCATGGGCTTGCGGGTGAGAGATGAGGAAGAAGCAGTGGGACTTGATATCAGCCAGCACGGCGAAGGCGCTTACATGTGAGGTGAGTCGGATGAAAAAGATAGAAGCGATAATTCGGCCAGAAAAGCTGCACCTCCTTCGAGATAAGCTGGACAAGATGGGCTTTTCCGGGATGACTGTCACCGAAGTCAAAGGCCGTGGAAGGCAAAAGGGCATCGCTCTGCAATGGCGGGCCGGAGACTATCGGGTGGAGTTTTTGCAGAAGATGAAGCTGGAGCTGGTGGTCGATGACAAGGATGCTGAGTCTGTGATCGACCTCATCTGCGATGTGGCACAGACAGGTGAAGCTGGAGACGGCAAGATATTCGTATCTTCAATTGAGGATGTTATAAGGGTCAGGACCAAAGAGCGTGGCTGCGCTGCGGTCTAGGGGCAGGCCGAAAGCTCTTCAGGCCCTCCTATCAATTTTTCAGATTCATTGCTGTATCCGCTAATGAAATCAATGCCATCTTTTTGCCTCTTCTTTATGTGATTTCATCAGTTGCAGTCACTTAGAGAGCTTCGCCCTCCGGGATGGCCCTCTCCGCCAGGCGCAGAAGGATCATCTCCTCCACCTCGGATGATGTGGTGCCAAAGACCTCTTGCAGTATCTCTTTTGCAGTCTCAAGCTCAATTGCGCGACCATTGGGCCTATCGGCAGCTATCAGTGTCCTTCTCTCCTTCTCTGGCCTCTTCCCCCAGGGCCAGCCAATCTG
>DAONDW010000118.1:1683-5579 GCA_035402785.1 Methanothrix sp.
TGCGGGGCGAAAGTGATGCAAAGAGTATTATCGGTGGATTGCTAAAACAATAATCATGATCAGGGGCAGGGCATGGATATTTGGAGACGATGTTGATACCGATGTGATCATTCCGGGCAAATACCTGCGCACAAAGGATGCCCATCTCTGGGCTGAGCATGCCATGGAGGGGCTGGACCCACATTTTGCATCAGATGTAAAGCCTGGAGACGTCATAGTTGCAGGCCGGAACTTCGGCTGTGGCTCCTCTCGCGAGCAGGCAGCGCGGGCGCTCAAGGGTGCGGGCGTGGCTGTGGTTGTGGCCCGGTCATTTGCTCGAATCTTCTACAGAAACGCCATCAATGTCGGCCTGGCCCTCATTGAGGCGGATGTGTCTGCTCAGAAGGGCGACATAATCGAGGTGGACCTGGCCAATGGAACTGTGCAGGTGGGTGAGCAAATCTATCAGGGCACCAGGCTTCCGGAGTTTCTCATGGAGATACTGAAAGACGGCGGACTGGTGGCGCACCGAAGACTGCAGAAGGGACTGGCATGATTGCATGATATTCCCTGAAGAGTATAAGTTCGTGGGCATCAAAGACAGGGAGTGCAGGGGCGAGCAGGTCTACTTTGCCACAGAATACCTCCTCAGCCGGGATGGGCCCAGCCTCTATCATGTCAGGAGCCGCGGCACAGGATTCATGAGGGATGTTGTATCCCTCGAGCCGATTGCCTCTGGCAGAGAGATCGTCTTTTATCCTGATATCGTGGACACCAGAAACCGCACGAGGCTCATTGAGCTGGCAGATGGCATCTGCAGAGGCAGCCTGGACAGACAGGCCAACACAGTCGTGTTCAGGGGGCCGGATGAGCACATCACATTCGTCAAGGATCCGGACCCAGGTCAGATTCAAAATATTGAGGTCATGGACGTCTCTCCACCTGACCCACCATGGCTATTGCATGTTCTTTCTAATCTGGAGGCCTGCGGCATATTCGGAGATCTTGCGGTCAGATTTGTGCCACGTATTCTGGATATGCGCCAGTACGGGGGCGAGGGCGTTTATTATCCCTGCAGGGCATCGGGACTTGGAAGCAGCCTTGACAGCGACCAGGTTGTTCACGAGCATCCAATTATTGTGGGCTGTGAGGTCTCGCGAGAGATCTTTTTGGCCAATTATCCTGGAAAGGAATTTGATTTTGTGAACATCTGTCCACTACACTGCTCTTTGGAGATTTTCAGGCCCACTGGTCCTTTTCTCACCCGTTGCTGCCGCTCTGAACGGCGCGGCCCGACGAGAAAGAATGGCCAGCCGGGAATGGTTGTGCATTGGGGCGACGGCCCTGTGAAAATAGCGGAGGCTGTGAGATGTCTGGTTCAGGAAATAAGAAAATAGCAGTGATTGCAGGCGACGGCATTGGGCCTGAAGTGGTGGCAAGCGCACTGGAAGTGCTTGATGCAGCAGGAGCCAGGTTTGAGCGCGTGCCCCTGGAGATCGGCCTGTCTCGCTGGAAGAAAGCTGGCCAGGCCATGAGCGACGACGATCTGGATACCATTAAACAGTGCGACTGTGTCTTTTTAGGAGCCATCAGCTCACCGCAAGATCCCAGCTACAGAAGCGTTTTATTGCGCATTCGAAAGGAGCTGGACCTCTATGCAAACATCAGGCCAATTAAATCGGAGAACCTTGATTTCATCATAGTGAGAGAGAACACTGAGGGCCTCTATTCAGGCCTTGAAGAGGTGGGGCCTGATGAGTCGCGCACCATCAGAGTCATAACAAGGCGCGGCTCAGAGAGGATTGCTGAGAAGGCCTGCGACCTGGCTGCTAAGAGAAGGATCTTGACTATCGTTCATAAGTCAAATGTACTCAGGTCAGACCGCCTCTTTTTGCAGTGCTGCCGGGCGGTTGCTGTACGGCGGGGCGTGCCCTTTGAGGAGATGCTCGTGGACTCGGCTGCCTACAACCTGGCATTGAATCCTCAGAGGTTCGATGTGCTTGTCACCACAAACCTATTCGGAGACATTTTAAGCGATCTCGCAGCAGGAGTGATCGGAAGCCTTGGGCTATGCGCCAGCGCCAACATCGGACAGGGCCGCGCTCTGTTCGAGCCAATTCACGGCAGCGCCCCGGATATTGCAGGAAAGGGGATAGCCAATCCGGTCGGAGCCATCAGAAGCGCTGCAATGATGATGCAGTGGCTTGGTGAGCCCGAAATGGCCCGAAAGATAGAAGCTGCAGTGCAGATGGCACTTGCAGGCGGCGCAAAGACTCCGGACCTTGGGGGCAGTGCAACCACCAGGGATGTCACTCGAGCTGTGGTGAGGCATCTTTGATAGAATTTGAAATAATTTGATGGAATATGATCGGGCCTGACGGCATCTGGCATAACTTTATATTCTTATTAATTCTAAATATATTTGGTGTGTTACAGATGCTTAGACTGCCCAAAATATCCTTTCCGCGCTCAGCTTTGCTGCTGTTAATAATATTTCTATTTTTGAGCTGCAACGCAAACGCTTTTTCGGCTTCTCATAATGGCGTGAATCTCTCGCTCAACGGCACCGCCTATGATGACGTGAATGCAGACGGCTTCTTTTCCGCTGGCGAGACTGCTGTGGCCAATGTGACCGTTCTGCTGCTGCAAGACGATATAGAGATCTCCCGCGCTGTTACCGACGAACTGGGGCAGTACTCCTTTGCCAATCTCCCCCCAGGCAGCTACATGCTTGTCGCATATCCGGTGTCCGGCGGAAATCTGACTGCTCCAGTTGACGGGCGCTATGAGGTCACACTTTCAGACCAGCCGGGCTTCAGGCTGGACTTCGGCTTAATCTTTCCCTCGATGAGCAAGGCATCAGTTCCTGTAAGAGAGCATCCCGTTATGCATCCAACGAAAAAAGAGATGAACCTGTGGACCGGCCTGTACCGCACTTCAGCCCAGGCATACCTCAGCCCAACGGTCGCTGCAAAAGTTGCAGGCGAGCTGCCAAAATCCATCAGCCTTCTTGATCTTCTGGAGTACAGGCCATCTGAGAGAGACCAGGGAACCTGCGGCAATTGCTGGGCATGGGCCGGAACTGGTGTGATGGAAGTGGATTATGCCAGGGAAAAGGGCGTTTCCGAACGCCTTTCAGTGCAGTACCTGGACTCAAATTTCAATGGCGGTTGCGGTGACGATGGCGCGTGCTGCGGAGGGTGGCTGGAGGATTTCGCAGACTTCTACCAGAAGAAGAAGATCATAGTTCCCTGGTCCAATGCCAATGCCTACTATCGCGATGGAACAAAGAGCTGCGGCGCATGCTCTGCTGTATCTGCCTCATTCATCTCCACAACGCCTCATTACAGCCTCTCATCCATATCAGCCAGCTCAATTCCAACTCACGGCCTGGATGAGGATACAGCCATCGACAACATCAAGAACATTCTCCTGCAAAAGAAAGCCATCTGGTTTGCCTTTTTCCTGCCGGATGGAAGCTCCTGGAGCAATTTCAATAGCTTCTGGGCCAACAAGCAGCAAAGTGCCATCTGGCGGCCCGACTCATCATGCGGCAGGTCATACAGCTACCAGAGCGGTGGCGGGCATGCAGTCTTATGCGTGGGCTACAATGACTCGGACCCCAATAATCGCTACTGGATCATGCTCAATAGCTGGGGCACGACCGACGGACGGCCTGACGGCCTGTTCTATGTCAGCATGGACATGGACTACGATTGCTCTTACACAGACCTCGGATATGCATTTTACTGGATGACTCTGAACATCAGCTATGATGCAGATGAGAACCATCCGCCACAGACGCCTGATGTGCCACAGGGCCCGGAAGTGGGCTCCATCGCCAGCCCGTTGAGCTATACCTCCTCCACTACAGATCCCGATGGAGATTCTGTCAGCCTGACATTTAACTGGTCGGA
>DAONDW010000119.1:0-5561 GCA_035402785.1 Methanothrix sp.
GAATAGCGAACTCATTTTTTTGCTTTCTTGCTGCAACTTTGAAGAGCTGAACCCAGCTTCTCAATAGTAATAGGCTTGCTGATATAGCCGTCCATGCCTGCCGCAATACACATCTCCCGGTCGCCCACAAGAGCAGACGCAGTTATTGCTATGACCCTGGGTCCATCTGGCCATCTGCGACGTATGGCTTTCGTTGCCTGCAGCCCATCCATCTCAGGCATCAATATATCCATGAGAATTACATCATAAGCATGACACTCCAGGGCTCGCAGCACCTCTATCCCATTGGCTGCCACATCAGCCTTGTAGCCCAATTTATGGAGCATTTTCAAAGTTACCATCTGATTGACGCTGTTATCTTCAGCGATCAACACACGCAAGCCGGGGTCCAGGTCCTCCAGATATTCTGCTCTGGAGCGAAAAGCAGAATTAACAGCTTCAATCGGCTCTTCGAGGGTTGATTTAGTCCGAATCGTAAAATAAAATGTTGAGCCCCTGCCAATCTCGCTCTCAGCCCATATTTTTCCATTCATCAGCTCCACGAGCTTTTTGCATATTACGAGCCCAAGGCCAGTCCCGCCATACATGCGGGTGGTCGAAGCATCAACCTGGCTGAATGGCTGAAACAAGCGATGCATCTTATCCTCAGGGATGCCAATTCCCGTATCCTTCACCGCAAACCTGATCTCATAATTATCGTCTTTCAGCTTCATGCTGGACACGGAAATCGTTATCTCTCCTCGTTCTGTGAATTTCACTGCATTGATGAGCAAATTGACCAGAATTTGTTGAATCCTGGTGGGATCTCCCAGAATTCGTGCCGGCGTACTGTCCTCCACCAAGCATCTCAGTCTCAGTCCTTTCTTTGATGCAATGGCGGAAATGAGATCGAGAGCCCCTTCAACAGAACTGCATATTTCCAGAGGCAGACTCTCAAGCTCCACCATTCCGCCTTCTATCTTTGAGAGATCGAGGATATTATTTATTATGGCAAGAAGTGCCTCGCCGCTTCTATGAATGGTCTCAACGCTCTCCTTCTGTTCAGAACTGAAGCATTCGTCCATTAAGAGTTCTGTCAGGCCTATGATTGCATTCATGGGCGTGCGGATCTCGTGGCTCATATTGGCAAGAAATTCGCTCTTGGCTGCATTTGCCTGTTCAGCCTTCTTTGCCATCTGTTCTGCCCGTCTGGTTGCATTTCCCAATTGCTGATTGGCGTTCTTCAGCTCTCTTTCAGTTTGCTTATATCTGGTGATATCTCGAATGGACTCAATGGCACCTGCAACAGAACCGCTGCTATCGTAAAGCGGAGAAGCTATGGCCCAGATGAACATGCCGTTTTGGCCCTTTTTGCCAGGAAGTAAGACCTCTGCGATCAATTGATCTTTGTTTCTCGAAAGGAAGCAATATTTCGCCTCAATATCCTTGCTGTCCGTGAAGATCAGGTCGATAAGGATAGGTCGGCGTTCACCATAAAACGGGATTGCATAAGCATGATTGCTTTTGCCTATCATCTCAGCCTTCGGCATGCCGGTCATCTCCTCAATGGCCCGGTTCCAGGCAATCACCTTTTTCTCGCTATCTATGACGAAGGTTGCATCCGGAAGAAACTCGATGATGTCCGCCAGCCTGCTCTCCGAATCCTGCAAAGCTTGCTCTGCCAGCCTGCGCTTTGTGATGTCCTCAACCGTGCCATCGATGTGCAGTTTGCCCTCATCCTGAACAATCCTTGTATTTGCAGAAAGCCAGAACCTGGTTCCATCTTTTCGCAGCGCCTCAAATTCGAATCCTTCAAGCAGGCCCCGTTCCAAAAGAAGCTTTATTGCCCTATCCCGGTCCTGAGAATTGACATAGAGCTGGCGGCCTATGTCACTAACAGAGGCTATCATATCCTCTTTAGAACCATATCCAAAAAGCTTTGCAAGGGCAGAGTTGACGCTGATGAATCTGCCATCCGGTACGCTCTGAAACAGGCCGAGTATGGAGTTTTCAAATATGGCGTGATATTTTTCTCTGCTTCTCCTGAGATTTTCCTCCATCTGCTTTCTCTCGGTGATGTCACGCGCAACATGAACGCTTCCTATGAGTCTTCCATCCGGGCCAGTTAGCGGAGAGACGCTCACGATGAAATCGCCCCCCAGGCGCCCTTCATGGATCTCAGCAGTGTGTTCGAGACCATCTTCTATCAACTGTCTGTGAGGGCAAAAAGACGGAGGTTTTGTCGAATCGTGGACAATGCGATAACATGGCAGTCCGATGCACTCTTCGGAAGTGACGCCCATTCTGTTCGCCATAGCTTTATTCGCATGAACAATTCGGTAATCGTTATCGATTATGGATATCAGGTCAGGAATGGAGTCAAAAGTCTGTTCCCAGCTTTCTTTGGCTTTGATAATGGTTTCTTCCTTTTGTTTTCGATCTGTGATGTCATTGAGCATGACGACCTTGCCGCTGAATTTCTCGCTGACATCGAGCATCTGCTCAATTTTGACCTGAAACTGAAAGATTTCCTTGCCGATTTGCACCTGTTTTTCAAAAGCAATTTCCTTTTGGCCGCTGGCATCCAATTCTGCCAGCTCATCAGCCATCCATGAAAGAGGAAAACCGATCATCTGTTTTTCATAATACGTAGATCCCGGAATGCTGATGCCAAAGAACATCTGAGAAGCTGCATGGTTTATATTCTCAATGCAGTTCTCATCATCCAACAGAAATATGGGCGTATTGATGCTCTCGAAGATGGTCAGGTACTTGTTCTTTTCGTTGGTTATGCAGCGGTTAGCGGATTGCAGCTCATCTAACTTCCGAATCTCGGTCAGGCTGTTCCATTCTGTGCAAAAGCCAATCTCGATACGATCAAAGAATCTATCCAAGAACAATCGATATTGCCGCTCCTCCTCGGTTCCAAAGCCTGCTTGCGCGATCAGATCTGCATAGCTCTGATGGTAGTACTTCATCAAACCCAGGAACATGCTGAGGCTAACGCCCCGTTTGCGATGTCTTTTTGCCTCGATAATGCCAAAACTGGCAATTGGATCGCACCTATAATCTTCATCTGGCAGAAGCTCTGGCATGCTTG
Organism: Methanothrix sp.; assembly: GCA_035402785.1. Taxonomy (GTDB): domain Archaea; phylum Halobacteriota; class Methanosarcinia; order Methanotrichales; family Methanotrichaceae; genus Methanothrix. The sequence continues at coordinate 3,080 of DAONDW010000119.1, forward strand.
ACCGAATCATCAGACAATCCAGAATAGATCGGGATAGGCCAGATATGGATGTCCTCCAGGCTTCGGCTAGAGTCGACGTATAGCTGGTATATCCCTGTTTTTTTGCATATGTCAAAACCCGATTTACCAGCCAATCCTCATGATTTGTTATGAGGTCAGCCAATTTCATCATCATGGTGGATATCAGCTCTCCGAGAAAACTGATTATTAATCATGTATAACTCAAAGATATATATCAGTTGCGTGCCTTGGCTATTATATATTTCCAGAGGCTCTGTATCCTGATTTCACTTGCAGCCAGGAGGCGAAAAATCTATTTCAAGTTATTCAAACCCAGTTGATGTCCGTCACGATTCGAACTTTGCAATTCTGATAGCCAGAAAGAGAATAAAACAAGGACATAATTGAGAACGATTGTTGATAAAATAGCGCCGAGGGTGAGATTCGAACTCACGAGACCCTTGCGAGTCACCAGCTATCCAGGAGAACTCACTCCAGGCTGGCGCCCTACCGCTAGACGACCTCGGCACAGTCTTTTTTTCTTTTATTGGAGTTTTGCAGATTTTTCTGCGGCAGAAGCATCCCTTTCGGCAAGCTTCCACGCTCTGGGATACGTGCCTGGCTCCATTATTACCCTTTCGGTCCGGGCCACAATGCCAGCCTTGCTTGCAAGCATATCGCGGCTGCCCATCTCTGCAAGGCCCACTGCTACTGCCTCTCCCTTCAGGGTAAAGAAGGCAACTGCATCACCCTTATTTATATCTGTCTCTAGGGAGAGAAGGCCAGGCGCAGCCAATGGCGCGCCATGACAGACCGCATCAACTGCTTTATCCGCAATCACGAGCCTCGGAATATGAGCTAATGCCGCCTCAACAGGTTGAATGCACCTGCGAAGCAATGCATCGTCTCCTTTTTCCTTCCAGGCTGCCATTGCATCAGCGAGCTGGTGCAAAGTCACCAAAGTCCCGTCCTCCCTGAAGGGCCCGGCGCGCGTGCGGCGCAGCTCCTCCATGTTCGCGCCAGTGCCCAGAGCAAGGCCGATATCAAAGCACAGCTTTCGGATGTATGTGCCAGCCTCGCAGCCCACGCGCATGAGGACATGCTGCTCCTCGATTTCCAGAATATCAAGATAATAAATGGTGCGTATGCGCCTCTCTTTGACAACCGATGACTTCAGGGGCGGCTTTTGATGTATGGGGCCCATGAACTCACGACAGACATCGATAATGCGTTTCTTTGCAACCGGCTTATGAACATGCATGAGGCAGATGTATTCCTTGCCTGCCAGAAGAAGGACGTCCATAATACGTGTGGCATCTCCGAGAAGCACAGGCAGAATTCCGGTGACCTTTGGATCGAGAGTCCCGCTGTGCCCTGCCTTCTCGACCTCCAGGATGCGTTTGACCCAGGATGCAACCTCATGGCTCGTGGGCCCCGATGTCTTGTCCAGATTGATGGCTCCAAGAGACATGTGCTTTTCGAGGCTTCTTTTCTCTGGAAAAGTGCCGTATGCTGAATCTGTCCTTCCGCTTCGCTTGGAGAGAACAGATCTCGCCCGGTCTGCTGGCAGAGGCTGCGGATAAGCGGGCTTTGCTGGCGACGCTCCGGCTGTCGCTTTTGTCATGGGACGCTTTGAGACGCGATCAGGTGGCGTTTCAGCTTTTTTCGGACGATGCATCACGGGCACTGGCGAGCCCTCACAGCAGCGAGAACTATGGCTAAAGTTCCTGCCTCATCGAACTTGCCAGTGTCCACAACAAGGTCATATGCAGAAAAGTCGCTGATATCAATGTTATAATACATCTTGTAGCGGCGAGCTTCGCTCTCCTCACGAATGCGCGTCTCCTGCATCGCATCCTCCGCGAGCTTGGCCTCGCGCTTCGCTATCCGCTCGGAGCGGCAGCGCAGATCTGTCTTGAGAAGGATCTTCAAATCAGCAGAAAGCAGATGCCCGGAAAGGCGGCCCTCGAATATGCCATTTCCTTCCCTTGCCAGAGACTTCTGGGCATCATCTATGAGATAATCGATCTCAGGTCCCTTCTCAGCCATGCGGTTCATATCTTTTACGGAAATTCCCTTTTCCGATGCGATCTTTCGAAACAGATCCCCGGAATTTATCCAGCGGATCTTAAGCTCGGCTGACAGAGAGCGAGAAAGGGTTGAGGTGCCTGTTCCTGGTGCACCGCTGACTGTGATGATCATCCTAGCTCATGCTCCCAATATCCAGGGCCTTTCTTATGATCTGCGATACCGGAAGAGAGCAGATGAAATACCAGTAGAACCAGTAGAGGATTGGACCCCATACTCTGGTGTTTATGGATTGCTCTCCCCAGAAGGGAAAGGTCATGGTCATTGCAGAATGCTCGCCTATGAAGAGATAGGCCCACATGAAGAGTGGTATGGAGATCAGCCCTATGTAGAGCATTGGCTTGAACTGCATCTGCATCATCTTGCCCTGATCTGATACCATCTTCATCTGCTC
>DAONDW010000120.1:0-5527 GCA_035402785.1 Methanothrix sp.
ATAGAAGCTTTTTGCTGCATTTTATTTAAGAATGAAAATAACAGCCAACTGAAGAAATTATTAAAAACCTCCATCCCAAAGCAGACTACTTAAAATTTCTTATGCCCAAACCCGGACTCGAACCGGGGACATTCAGATCTTCAGTCTGACGCTCTCCCAACTGAGCTACTTGGGCTCAAGTGGGCCCGACGCGATTCGAACGCATGACCTCCGCCATGTCAAGGCGACGTCATAACCAGCTAGACCACGGGCCCGCAAGCAGATTCCCTGTCTCATTCTCCAATATAAAGGCTTCGGCATGATGCCCGGATGGCGGGGACCGATGAGAGCCAGCACGGCCCTCTTCGCCCTCAGCCATCCAGACACACGCGAACGGTTTTTGGCTTTGGTTCCGTTTTAGTTCCGTTTTGGTTCAGTTTGGCTTCAGTTTTAATTCAGTTGTAATAGACCTCTTTGTGATACTCATCCAGGGCCTTGATGGTGATCTGATTCTTCTTGGCCTTGAGGATGGCATCCGCCGCAGCCTGTGCAGCCTGAATGGTGGTGATGTAGGGTATGTGATAGTCCACCGCAGCCCTGCGGATCTGATAGCCGTCCTTGACAGACTGCTTTGTGGTTGGAGTGTTGATGATCAGCTTGACCTCTCCGATCTTGACATAGTCCAGGATGTTCGGGCTGCCGTTGAAGATCTTGTTCACCCGCACCACAGGCAGGCCTGAGCGGCGCAGATACTCTGCAGTGCTGTCTGTGGCAATGATCGAAAGCCCTGCCTCATGCAGCTTCTTGGCCGCAACCGCAACGGTTGCCTTGTCTTCATCCTTCACAGAGATGAAAACCATGCCCTCCAATGGCAGGGAATTGTCCGCAGACAGCTCCGCCTTGAAGAAGGCCAGGCCAAGCTTGTAGTCTATGCCCATGACCTCTCCTGTGGACCTCATCTCCGGGCCCAGCAGGACATCGGCCCCAGGCAGCTTGTCAAACGGCAGGAGCACCTCCTTTACCGAAACGTAGGGCGTCTTTGGCTCATGAGTGAATCCCTGCTCTCGTAACGACTTGCCGATCATCACGTTCGCTGCAATCTTGGCTAAAGGCAGGCCCACAGCCTTTGAGACGAATGGTATGGTGCGGCTGGAGCGCGGATTTGCCTCCAGCACATAAACTGTGCCATCCTTGTAGGCCATCTGCAAATTGACTATTCCGACAACATTCAGGCCAAGAGCAATCTTTCGCACATAGTCGCGCACCACTTCCAGCACGACGCCTGGCAACGTCTGGGGCGGAATCATGCAGGCGCTGTCTCCAGAATGAATTCCAGCCTCCTCGATGTGCTCCATGATGGCTCCAATCAGGACATCCTTGCCGTCAGAGACTGCATCCACATCAATCTCCACAGCATTTTGCAAGAAATCATCGATCAGCACCGGATGCTCATGTGACACGCGAACAGCCTCTCGCATGTAAACCTCAAGCCCTGACTCGTCATAGACTATCTCCATGGCCCTTCCGCCAAGAACATAGCTCGGCCTCACAAGCACAGGATAGCCGATCCTGGCTGCGACAGCCTTTGCCTCTTGAGGCGAATAGGCAATTCCTGCCTTTGGCTGTGGAATGTTCAGCTTGTTCATGAGGGCATTGAACCTCTCCCTGTCCTCAGCCAGATCTATGCTGTCCGGGCTGGTGCCCAGAATTTTTGTCTTCAGACCGCGCCTGGCGATCTCCTTTTCCAGTGGAATGGCTAAGTTGATGGCAGTCTGGCCTCCAAACTGAACCAGAACACCATAGGGCTTCTCTTTCTCCAGGATGTTCATGACGTCTTCGAGAGTCACAGGCTCGAAGAACAGCTTGTCTGAAGTATCGTAGTCTGTGGACACAGTCTCAGGATTGTTGTTGACAATATGAGCCTCAATGCCCTGCTCCCTCAAGGCCATCACTGCATGAACTGTGCAGTAATCAAACTCGATGCCCTGTCCGATCCTGATGGGCCCGGATCCCAAGATCAACACCTTCTTTCTCTCAGAGGGCACGAGTTCACACTGGGTGTCATATGAAGAGTAATAGTAGGGCGTCTTGGCTGCAAACTCAGCCGCACAGGTGTCAACCATCTTGTAGGTGGGAATGATGCCATGAGCGATCCTCATGTCTGTGATCTCCTCGCGGCTCTTGCCCACGATGCGAGCAATCTGCTCATCTGTAAATCCTGTGCGCTTCGCCTTTTTCAAAACGTCTGCATCAAGCCCCGCTGCAATCTCCTTTTCAACTGAGATGATGTTCTCGATGCGATAGAGGAAATAGGGCTCAATTCCTGTGATCCTGGAGATCTCCTCAGATGTCATGCCCCTCTTCAAGGCCTGATAGATGGCGAAAAGCCTCTCGTCTGTGGGATTTTTCAGCAGCTCGAGGATCTCCTCATCTGTCCAGACAGTGTACTTGCCAGAATAGCCCAGCTCCTTATCGATGTCAAGAGAGCGAATGGCCTTCATGAGCGACTCCTCGTAGCTCCTCCCTATGGCCATGACCTCTCCTGTGGACTTCATGGACGTGGTCAGAGTCTTGTTGGCCTTCACGAACTTGTCAAATGGCCAGCGTGGAATCTTGGTCACCACATAATCCACAGTGGGCTCGAATGAGGCAGGCGTCTCCTTGGTCACATCATTTCGAATCTCATCTAAAGTCATGCCTATGGCGATCTTGGCAGTCACCCTGGCAATTGGATAGCCTGTCGCCTTGGAGGCGAGAGCTGAGGAGCGGGAGACGCGGGGGTTGACCTCGATTACCCGGTACTCGCCGTTCTTGACTGCAAACTGAATATTGCAGCCGCCCTCGATGCCCAGAGTGCGAATGATGTTGATGGCAGCGCTTCTAAGCATCTGAATCTCTTTGTCTGATAGGGTCTGAATGGGAGTGACGACGATCGACTCGCCTGTATGAATTCCCATCGGGTCCATGTTCTCCATGTTGCAGATGGTGATGCAGGTGTTGTTCGAGTCTCTCATGACCTCATACTCGAGTTCAATCCACCCGCCAACGCTCTCCTCAAGGAGAACCTGGCTGATGCGCGATCTCTTGAGACCAAGCTCGCAGATGGACAGCAGCTCCTCTTTGGTGTGTGCAATGCCTCCACCTGAGCCTCCAAGGGTGTATGCCGGCCTCACGACAAGCGGCAGCCCAAGCTCCTCCATGACCTGCAGAGCTTCTTCAAGAGTATTGACTGCCTTGCTCTTTGGCACCGGCTCGCCAACCCTCTGCATGGCCTTCTTGAAGAGATCACGGTCTTCTGCCTCCTGAATGGACTTGACTGATGTGCCCAAAACCTCGACATGGAATTTATCGAGGACGCCCATCTCAGCCAGCTCTGATGTGATGTTCAGGCCTGTCTGGCCGCCGATGCCGGCAATGATCCCGTCCGGCCTCTCCTTTTCTATGATCTTGGCCACGATCTCTGGCACGAGCGGCTCGATGTAAACCTTGTCTGCTGTGTCTGGATCCGTCATGATGGTTGCTGGATTGGAGTTGACCAGCACAACCTCAATTCCCTCCTCTCGCAGGGATTTGCATGCCTGTGATCCTGAAAAATCAAACTCCGCTGCCTGGCCTATCTGAATGGGCCCGGATCCTATGAGAAGGACCTTATGAATATCGCTTCTTTTTGGCATCTCTACCGCCCCCCAGCCGTTGCCTTCCTGTCCAGGCGTTTGCTTCTGCCATTCATGATCTTCAATACCGATCCGAAAAAGGGGTCTTCTGTGCAGAGCGGTCCTGGGTTGGCTTCAGGATGATACTGCACTGCTAAAACGTTCAGCCTGTCGCTCTTGATGCCCTCGACAGTTCCGTCGTTTGCATTGAGTTGCGTGATCGCTAGATCTGTTCCTTCAACCGAGCCTGGCCGCACTGCGAAGTTATGATTTTGAGATGTGATGTAGACGATCTTCTTCTCCAGGTCCTTGACAGGCTGGTTGCCGCCATGATGTCCGAATTTGAGCTTGAAGGTCTGGGCACCCAGAGCCAGAGAAATGATCTGATGGCCAAGGCATATTCCGAATATGGGTATCTGTCCTGCAAAATTCTTGACTGCAGAGATTGCCTCATATGCCCTCTCAGGGTCACCGGGCCCGTTTGAGAGGAAAAGAGCATCGGGCTTGACTGCCTCAATCTCAGACACGCTGGCGTGCGCCGGAAGCACTGCGATATCAAATCCGCGACAGGATAGGCTCTTCAATATATTTCTCTTGATGCCCAAATCAAGCATTGCAATGCGTGGCCCCTGTCCGTTGATGATGTATGGTGCCTTGCATGTCACGTCTCCCAGAAGATCAAGTGATGAGATATCTGCCTGGGACCGGGCCATTGCCACCACATCCAGTTCCTGCACCTCGCGCCTCTCGCCTACGGCAATGGTTGCCCTCATCACGCCCTGCTCTCTGACTTTGAGGGTGAGCATGCGGGTGTCAACGCCGCATAGCCCCGGCTTGTCCTCGTCTATGAGAAACTGGTCAAGCGTTTTTATGTGCTTGTGGTGCGTCGGGCGATCCCAGTGCTCGCGGCAGACCATGGCTTTCGGCCACATGCGTTCAGATTGAAAATCCTCGCCGCTTATGCCATAATTCCCCTGGAGAGGATATGTAAACATGAGCATCTGCCCGTGGTATGATGGATCGGTCAAGGCCTCCTCATAACCGGACATAATGGTAGTAAAGACCAGTTCGCCCGACACGACGCCGGGCGCACCAAAACCGGTACCTTCCACCCTTGTACCGTCTTCTAACCCTAAGACCCCAATCATAGTATCGGCAACACAAGAAGCTAAGTCATCTAAATACATTTCGATGCAAGGTTATGAAATGCGGAATCCCGAAAGCATGGCATTTATATACCACTCGATTCCTTTTTAATATGCATTGCTGAATTAAAATCGTTCACCATTCCTGGCCGGAATAAATTCAGTTTACATCCATTTGGCAATCTGGACCAGAAACATCTCTTGGAGTCTATAGATAGTGTTTTTTTTGAGACCCACATGATACGGCCCCTTCAGACAGTTCGCGCATACAGCACAGGAATAGCGGAAAATTGTGATTCAGATCGAATTCCTTTGTCATGCAGAATGATGATTTCCATTGTGAACGGAAAGATTTATTAAAATAATGCTATGATTAATAGCCGGGGGTTGTATGACAAAGAAGTTCTATCGTTCAAGGAAGGACCGGGTAATTGCAGGTGTCTGCGGCGGTCTGGCTGAGTATTTTGAGATTGATGTCATCATAGTCAGGCTGTTTGCTCTGATTCTGGTATTGTCCGTTGGTGCAGGATTCATAGCATATATCATTGCCTGGCTTGCGGTTCCAGAAGATCCGGACTATCAGCATCCTGCATCAACTGAGATTGAAGTAGAATGATGAATCATACAAGCTGAAGCGGCTGGTATCAAGATAAATTTCAGTGAATTAGTGAATGCTCCCCACCTAAACGACGGGGAGCATTCACTCATCTAATTATACACAATCATCTATATGATTCTCGTGTTCTGTTG
>DAONDW010000121.1:0-5473 GCA_035402785.1 Methanothrix sp.
AAAGGGCGTCCAGTCAGCACGGCTGTGAAGGCGGTCGGCATCAATCCTGCTGACGACCCGGCTGTCAACGATCACAAGATCCGCGTCCCTTCCGGCTTCGATTCTTCCCTTGCTGGCGAAGCCGAAGATTTCAGCAGGGCGAGAGGAAATCGCGTCCACCAGCCTTTCCAATGAGAGCATATTTCTCTTCACGGCCATGAGCATGAGCGGCAGCATGGTTTCGACGCCCGGAACACCAGCCGGAGCCTCCCAAATGTCCTCTCTTTTTTCCTCTGGAAGGTGCGGCGCATGATCTGAAGCAAGGATGTCTATTGCGCCATCCCTCAGCCCTTTCCAGAGGATATCGTTGTCCTCCTGGAAACGGAGAGGTGGATTCATCTTCAGAAATGTTCCCTGCTTTTTGTAGTCCCTGGAATTGAGGAGGAGATGGTGAGGAGAAACCTCGCTCGTCACATCACGTCCCTGGGCTTTAGCCCGGGCCACACAGGCGAGGCCCTGGGCGGAACTCAGGTGGCAGATGTGCAGGCGCCCGCAACTGGCCAGGGCCTTTTCAATTGCAACGGCCTCTGCCTTCGCCGGTCGCGCCTGCGTGTGGACCTCGGCATCATGTCTCTGGCCAAGTTTTGCTCTCATCTCCTGAATTATGGCTGCATCCTCTGCATGAAGGCTGGCCAGGATCTGCGCATGCTTCGCTTCACCGAGGATTCTCGCGAGATCTGCATCGCTGTGCTCATAGGAGAAAATCTCGCCAATTGCCTGGGCCCCGGCTTCTGCCAGCTCTCCTATCCTGCCAGCTCCACCGTTAAGTCCAAAGTCCACCATGGAGCGGTGCCGTGCCAGGTCCAGCTTCTCCTCAAATGTGCGGGCGTCCAATGTGCGTGGAACTGTGTTTGGCTGGTCTATGACAGTCGTCACGCCGCCTCCTAGAGCCGAAGCTGATCCGCTGATCCAGTCCTCTTTGTAATTGGGGCCAGGGTCCCGAAAATGCACATGTGCGTCGATTGCTCCCGGCAGGACCAGCATATCTTTTGCATCGATCCTGTCCTCGGCCCGGTGGCTTCCGCCAAGGGCTTCTATCCGACCGTCCCTGATCCAGAGATCGATGGTCATCAGGCCCTGCGGTGTGAAAACCCGGCCATTTTTTATTGCCAGGTCAAAGTTTATATCCAAACCTCCTCAGGAGCTTGCGCCGGGCCTCGACATCGGACGCGCTCTCAGCCCCTCTGGGCGAAAAGCCGTCTATGACGCCCATTATGCCCCTGCCAAGCTCCGTCTCAGCCACGACCACCTGCAGGGGATTGGCTGTGGCACAGAATATGCCGCAGACCTCCTGCACTGATTTGATGGCATTGAGCACGTTGATTGGAAAAGCGCCTTTCATGAGCAGCACAAAGGTGTGGCCGCAGGCCAGGGCCAGGGAGTTGTCTCTGGCGGCATCGATCAGCTCAGGATCGTTTCCTTCAGTGCGAACCAGGCAATCGCCGCTGGCCTCAGAGAATGCAACTGCGAACCTGGCAGCCGGTGCAGTCCCGGCCATGACCTCATAAATATCCTCAGCCGTCTTGATAAAATGGCTCTGTCCCAAAACCAGATTTGCCCCTTCCGGGATCTTCATGGCAACTATCTTCAGCTCCATTTTCAATTCCCTCTGTGATGGCTGTATCCGGCAGCAGACATATACTTATTTGTGGCGAAGCCCTTTTTTAGGCCCCACCGATTGCTTGGCAAGCTGCCGGTTCTTTCTCTCGATAATGACCGATGTGATGTAATACACAACTATGAACAGGATGGCGGAATACAGGGCCATGCTGACCGATTCCACAATGTTCAGCTTCAGCAAAAAATAGGAATACGGGATGTACACCAATAGCACTATCGCGCCGGCGATGGCCGCCTGCTGCATCAGCGTGTACTGCCTGAAGCGCGTGATCAGCTCTGAATAACTTATGCCAAAATTCACCACGGGTCGTTCACCTCAACTGTCGAGTTCATCCCCTTTCTATTCATATAAAGCCTTGTCCACCAGAGATTGAACAGCGGATACAATACCAGCAGATCGATGAGGTTTGTGATGAACGGGAAGTCTTTGCCTGCAGCCCCGCTGCCCATTGGAACTGCGCTGCCGATCATCTCCAGACCTATGGATAATGCCACGACCACAAGCCACAGGACAGTCACATCGAATTTGTTATAACGGAAAAATTTTATGGACGCAGAAATTGCCTGCCAGGCTCCGAGGTTCTCCAGAACCAGGGCATATGGTGCCGCGGCAAAAACCACAGAACTGGCCAGCGCATAGAATATGAAGAGCAGAAAGCCCGCAGCTAAGAGCCCCATTGACTGTGTGTTTTCAGGCTGTATCTGGGGATTCATGGCCAGGGCAGGCAGAAGGAAGATCAGGCCTGCCATGATGATGAGACCTATCGCCAAATTTGCCAGGAACAGTCTCTTGAAATGACTGCGTCCTGCAGACCACATATCTCTCATGTCTGTTCTCCCGTCCTCCTGGGCTTTTTTTGCCATGCCGATGGCTCCTGCAGTAAAAAATGCGTCCGCCAGTGATATAAGAATCATCAGCGCGAAGAAGAGCCCTGCAGCCATGAGAATCCTGTCAGCAGGCAGGCTCTCCAGGGACCCTGCCATCTGTTCCAGAAGATCGTTTAATGCCGTCTCATTTTGCAGGGTTGTTGCATTCAGGCCGTTCAGGCTCTCCGGAGAAAGGAGAATCGATGAAATGGCTGCCGTGAATGGCACTGCAATGGCCATGGTGGCCATGATGCTGAGCAGGAAGGGAATGCAAAGGTTCAGGTTGCTCTTCCATACGCCAAAGCCGCGGCCCAGAATCTCGCCAATCTCCTCCATCTCAATCCTCCAGTCCCTTCCAGATTAGGTCGCCCACATGGTGCAGGCTCTTGATGGCCTTTCCTTCGCCCTTCATCTCGGTTCCTGCGACCATTGCCTTTCCTATGGCAAGAGGCTTTCCGTGCCTTTCCTCCACAATCACCACCAGGTCTCCTACAGCAATCTCCGGATCTGCGGATACAATGCCAGGCTTCATGATGTCTGCGCCGTTGACCACAAAGCGCACGGCACCTGCATCTACTGTCACAAGCCTTTTGGTGGGCGCAAGCTCTATGGCCCCAAGCACTGTGAAGAAGGGCTGATCCTCGATGATCATGAAAAACGGCCTGCCGTCCACAAAGATAAGATCTACACCCTCGTCGCTTATGGCCATCTCCATGGAGGACCTGCGCAGGCGGGACGAATCCCCCAGGAAGGGCTCGATCTTGGCGATTATCTTTTTGGCGTCGCTGCCCTTTAGATGGTGCCTGGATTTTACCTTCATGCATACAGGATATCCCGATAGGTTTAAATATGCAACGAGCACGACTGGATTTTGAAGCCTTTTGCGGTTATCATCGCTGGAGAGAGGTTAATGGGTCAGAGACCGCTTGATATTCTGAATGAATCACTGAATGGGGCCGTGATCGTCAAGCTCAAAGACGGCAGGGTCTTTCGTGGAGAGCTGCAAGGTTATGATATCCACATGAACCTTGTGCTCGAAAAAACAGAGGAAGTGGCAGAAGGGGCGGTCGCACGGAACATTGGAACTGTAATCGTGCGAGGAGATAACGTAGTATACATTTCACCCTGAGGTGTTCTAGATGACTAAAGGTACTCCATCTATGGGCAGACGCCACAAGAGTTCGCATATCAGATGCAGACGCTGTGGCAGCATATCGTTTAATTTCAAGAGAAAAGTGTGTGTTCAATGCGGGTTTGGCCATTCGGCAAAGTTGAGAAGCGCCAAGTGGATGAGAAAAGCAGATTACTAGAGGCTTAAAAGTTGCACGATGCCTGCGGAGTTGTCGGGCTCTCACTCAATGAGACGGGCAATAATGTGGCCAAGTCCATTTATTATGCCCTCTATGCCCTGCAGCATCGCGGGCAGGAAGCTGCAGGCATCTCGGTCCACGATGGCAAGACCATACGCACCCACCGGGGGATGGGGCTTGTCGCTGAGGTATTCGATGATGCTCAGATAGCGCTTCTGCGCGGTCAGGTTGGCATAGGCCATGTCCGGTATCCGACTACCGGAAGGTCTACAATAGAAAACAGCCAGCCTCTGCTTGTAAAATACAAAGATGGCGCTATTGCAGTAGCCCACAATGGCAATCTGGTAAACTCCTGTCAGCTTCGAGAGCAACTGGAGCAGGCGGGCGATATATTCTATTCTACCTCAGACACCGAGGTTATAGCTCATCTTTTTGTCAAAGAGCTTTTGCGTTATGATCTTCAGGAGGCTGTGCGTGCGCTCATGAGAAAGATCGTGGGCTCGTATTCCCTGGTGTTTCTCTGGGGCGATACGGTTCTCGCCCTACGCGATCCTCTTGGCATCAAGCCGTTATGCATTGGGCAGCTCGATTCCGGTTTCATGGTGGCTTCTGAGAGCGCTGCGATCGACACTCTGAATGGAAAGCTCATCCGCGATGTCAGGCCAGGCGAGCTGGTGGTCATCAGGCATGGAGAGATGAGTTCCCATCAACTTGTCCGGCTTCCCAATTCATCTCATTGCGTCTTTGAGTACATTTATTTCGCCCGTCCGGACAGCATCATGGATGGGCGGCTGATCTACGAAGTGCGGGTGAACATCGGCGCCAATCTGGCGCGCGAGCATCCGGCCAATGCAGATACTGTCACGCCCATTCCTGATTCAGGGATCACACTGGCAGTGGGCTATCATCAGCGCTCAGGCATCAGCTATCGGGAGTGCCTGATGAAGAACCGCTACATAGGCAGGACCTTCATCATGCCTGACCAGAGCATGCGTGAGACTGCTGTTCGCCTGAAGATGAATACCATCCGGCCAAACATCGAGGGGCATAAGCTCGTACTCGTGGACGACTCTATCGTGCGGGGCACCACCAGCCGCAGGATCGTGGACATGGTGAGACGCGCCGGGGCGAAAGAGGTTCATGTGCGCATAGGAAGCCCGCCAATTCTCGCTCCCTGCTATCTAGGCATCGACATGGCAAGCCGCGAGGAGCTGATTGCAGCCTACAAGACAGTAGCAGGTGTCGAGGCTGTGATCAATGCAGACTCGCTGGGCTACGTCAGCCACGAGGGCCTGGTGGAGGCGGTGGGCATACCCAAGGAGAACCTCTGCATGGGATGTCTTACTGGAATTTATCCTGTCGAGATCCCTGGAGAAAAATGCATGGTAGCGCAGACCAGGCTGTCGGAATACCTTGGACAGGGATCGGATTAACTGGCAGATATTCTCTCTTCTTACGGCAATCTCTCCACAAATTAATGGGAAAAAACATTATAAAAGTTTTTATTTTGTTATTCTCTTCTCCAAAAGCATCAGACTTTCACTGCAAGCATGTTGTCGATTGCAATCTTTGCCTTCCTGCTGATCTCCTCTGGCACAGTCACCTGTGGCTGGAGCGTTTTCAGGGCAGACAGCACC
>DAONDW010000122.1:0-5442 GCA_035402785.1 Methanothrix sp.
CAGATTGAAAATCGGTATCGTGTGACAGGATCTCCCTGAATTAGATAACAGATCACGGACACCAAGAAGGTTTCGGGACCGCACATTGCGACTAATTTATCCAAAGGAATATAAAGAATGACCTTGCAAGAAATGAATGAGGTCTTTTTATTATGAAAGCAATTTCATTGATCTATTTGACAGCAATGCTTCTCATAGTGCAAGCGGCATTTGCCCAACAGACAACAGATGCTAATTGCACCACATATGGAGCCATCGATCTTGGAAGCATCGGAAATGATAAGTTGAACGTAGTCCAAAATGGCAGCCTTGGCCCAGGCGAGTTCAAGTGGTTCAAATTTATTGTTACAGAACCAAACAGCATTTTTATAAAAGTTCACACTGATGATGAGAGTTACTACGGCCCGGAGCTTGGCCTGGTGGCATACGACAAAAAAATGAATTATCTGGCTGCTGACAGTAGTTTGATATTGCAGGACCTGCTTCCTGGCTTATACTCTGTGCGTCTCGATGCAAGGCCATATAAGCCTGTCAATTATACTCTGATTCTATCCAATAATATAGAAACCGAGCCAAATGATGCTCTGACCGAGCCCAACGATATCGGAGAGCTCTCAGAAAACCAGTTTTTTGGAGGTTCCATTGAACCCGCAGGAGATATGGATTTCATCAAATTCAACATATCAGACGGAAAGAGCGGGAAGCTGAATGTAGATTGCGACGAAGATGTAGGATTTGTGCTTTATGCCTATAACGAGAGCCGGAAACATTACCAGCCGACGTATGTGGATTCATATTCGCTCTCCAGCTATATAGAGCCAGGAATGTATTACCTCAGGATGGACTGCGCAGGAGATTACTGCGAATCCGGCAATTACGCATTGAATATATCCTTTGATCCTGTGAGCTGCGATACAGAGCCGAATGATTCCTTTGGGGAAGCCATTTCAATGGGCGTTCTAAATAATTCTTCGACATTGAAGGAAAATGGCTGCCTCAAGACCGACATGGACCAGGACTACTATAAATTCGAGGTTTTAAAGAAGATGGACGTGACCATCAAGACGGCGACTTATGGAGATACGCGCCTTTATCTCTATAACAATGATGAAAAGGAGCTGGACTACAATGATGACTCTGATGAATCATTCGGAGCAAGCCAGATCGAGAGGAATTTGGAGCCGGGAGAATACTATGTGATGGTTAATTCCTTCAATTCCGGAATCGAGTATGAACTCACAGTTGAGGCCAGTGATGAGACTCTTGAATGAAAAAATCCCAGGAAGAAAAAGAAGGGAACTGAAGAGAACTGAAGCGAGCTAAAGAAAACTAGCTAAAGAGAACTGATTGCGCTCCTCAATGAGCGCATCAGCTCATATCATCATCTCACATCAATTGAGGCTGATCGGACGGATTGACGACATGCCAGCGGCCATCATCCCTGTCATTTCCATAGACATCTCCCGGTGCCTCATCTCCTGAATAGAGATAGAGCGGCCAGCCTTTGAATGTCGTCTGCCTTGAGCCATCAGTTCGGACGATGGTGTCAAAGTCAACAGATCTCAGACTATCGGGAACGGTTATGGTCTCTGCATAAAAGGACGGCCATTTGCCAGCGCAATCGTCGTAACAGGTGCTGCCGCCGGTCCCGCTGCCGTCGTCTGCAAAGTAATAAAGAGCAAAGCCGCTCTGGTTGACCAGATGGTCTCCCAGGAATTTGTCTGTCGTAACGTTCACTGTGTAATTGCCCTCTGCAAGCACCGGGATCGAAAGAACCGATATTGCGAGAAGCAGGAGCATGAATTTGTGATTGATTGACATTGATATCACCTCTGTCTTCCTGTCAGCCCGACTAATTAAGGGTTTGCTATTATCATGGGTTTGCTGTTATCAATGATCGATGGCCCGCTATCAACAACCAGGGAAAACTGATCCAAAGGCGAACCACCCAAAGGAACGCTAACCATTCTTCACGCTGATATAGATCATCCATCCCCCTACAAGGACGCTTATTCCAAAGAGGAAAAGGCTCTGCAGGCTCATGCCATTGGGCATATCGAATATGACCACCGAGCCCATGATCACGCTTCCGGCACCAATGAACAGCACTCCAAGTCTTGCTGACAGGAAATAGGCCAGAAAGCCAAGTGCTATCAGGGCTGCGGCTATCAAGAGTGGCATCGAAAACAATGGGATGGAAATATTCATGGGCATTCGTCCTTTAACCTGCATACACAGGGCTTACTTAAGGCTTATGCGCCACTCTGCAAAACCCAGGAAAACGACATTTTAGAAGGGGGCATGAGCCTTCGCAATTGAAGGGATTTATTCAGGGGAAGGCTCCAATATAGTACTACTATTTTTAACTATTTAAGTTTAATTAAATGTGCTACGGCGCATTTCGCTTTTGGAATAGTCGTCATAGTAATATCATTCATATCCTGAATCCTGATAGTATTAGTCGATCTGATATTCAGAATCCTGCGGCTCCTTCCAATTGAGCGAGTCTGGCCACTGCATAGGCAGGAAAGACATCTGAGATCTTCGAGCCATATTTTTCTGAGAGCGGCACGCACTCAAGTCCGAGAAATGCACAGGCCTGTGCGATCAGAGGCTCGCCAATGCCTGCTGCTACCACCACATCAAGATCGTGCGCCTTTGACTGCCTGAAAATGGCCTCAACAAGCAGATCCTTCTGTCTCTGGCAGGCCTGCGCTGCGATTGCAAGCGCACCGGCCTCGCCTATTTCCTCCGTGTCCGCGCAGACCGTTCGCGCCAGCCTGCGTAAAGATGCTGTTCTATCCTTTCCGGCTCCGTCAGCAGTATCGCAAATGTAGCGTTCAGGTGTGATCTGGCCAGTCGCAGCGCGGGCATCTGCGATGATTGCGAAGAACTCTGGAGCCAGGGGCAGCGTTCGCCCGCCAATCCTTGCAGCAGGCAGGAGGCTGTTGAGGCTCGTCCTGAGAAGGCCCATATAAACCAGCTCTCCCGCGGCGAGCCTGAGAAAATCGGTTTTTGCAGCCCTCGCCCTGCCGTCGAGGATTGGTATGAGATCGGTTGTTGTGCTGCCCATATCCACGAAGAGGCAGTTGTTCATATCCTGCGCAAGCAGGGCAGCAGAGGCCGACCAATTCGCGGCGGCAAGCTCAAGAGGATCCGACCAGGAAAAGCCGCCTGTGCCCCAGAAAAGAACAGGACAGGAAAAGGCCTTCTTCACTGCACCCATCAGCCTCTCCAGACCCTCCCGCTTGCTGGAAAAACAATCGGCAAGCTCTCCAGTGATGACCACAGCCACAGCCGCAGGCTTACGCTCTTCTCCTGCTAAGCGTGCAAGCACCCCATCCAGAGGCGCATGCTTCCACAGCGGCAGGTAGACGCTTTCTGCGAACTGGCCGTCGGAGCTGGCGGCTTTGGTATTCGCTCCACCGATATCCAAGCCCAGGATCATGGCTTTGCCTGGTCCCTGGCAACCATAAAAGCTTTAGGTCTGAAGGATATTTTAAGCCACCAACTTTCGGAGATCATGATCATGGCTGCAAAGGAGAAGTATGCTGAGCCCACTTATCTGGAATGTGGATTCGGAGAGCTGGAGTATAAGGTCATAAAGCCGGACATATGCTGTCGCTGCGGCACTTGCGAGGCCTTCTGCCCCAGGATTGAGCATGTCGAGAACAAACCCGCCCTGGTAAATTACGATCCCCTCTGCGGCCTGTGCTTCACCTATTGCCCAAGGACATTTCTGGACATGGGAGCAATGGAGACCAAGCTCTTTGGCAGGACACGAAAGGAGGATGAGGCGCTTGGAATTTACAGGAAGGCAGTCTCTGCCAGGACCGCAGGAGTCGCGCAGGCCCAGGATGGAGGCGTTGCCACTGCGCTGCTTTTAGAGGCTCTGAAGTCGGGAATGATCGACTGCGCCATAGTCACAGACAAGGACGGGTCCTGGAGGACTGTCACAAAGCTTGCCACGACAAAAGACGAGATTTTAGCCGCTGCCGGAACCAAGTACACAATCAATAACAGCGTTCTTGCCGTCAAGGAAGCCCTCGAAAAGGGATATAAGAAGATCGGATTCGTTGGCACGCCCTGCCAGATTCAGGGTCTGAGAAAGGTCAAGCTGCTGGATGAGCCCTATCAGTTCGGCCAGGACAGAATTGCCCTGCTGGTCGGCCTCTTCTGCATGGAGAACTTCGACTATGACCTTCTCATGAATGGCCTGGTCAAGGATAAGTTCGGGATGGATGCGAAGGACGTGGCCCGCTTTGAGATCAAGAAGGGCATGTTCCGCGTGATAGATAAGGCAGGTGCCGCCCACGAGGTCAAGATCGAAGAGACTGATAAATTCACCTTCCCAGGATGCGGGCCGTGCTTTGATTTCGCAAGCGAGCTGGCGGACGTATCTGTGGGCAGCGTTGGATCTGGCGAGGGCTGGTCCACGGTTCTCACGCGAACTGATGCAGGCGAGAAGCTGTATGCTGCTGCGCTTGCCAGTGGAGCAGTTTCAGAGAAAGCGATCTCGGACAAGGGTATGGCACTGGCCAAGAGGCTTGCAGCAGGAAAGGCCAAGCGCTTTATCAGCAAGTCCGCCGAGATGAATGTGAGCGGCATAATCCGTTGAGAGCTGGCAAAGGACCACTGACCTCATATGCTCTCAGTCGGGCTGGCTGGAAAGCCAAACTCCGGCAAATCCACTTTTTTCAAGGCAGCGACCCTTGTAGATGTGGATATTGCCAATTATCCGTTTACTACTATCGACGCCAATCACGGAGTCTCCTACGTGCGAGTGCCATGTCCGTGCAAAGAGCTTGGCATCAAGGATGGCTGTGGCCGCTGCAAGGACGGCTGGCGCTTCATTTCAATCGAGCTGATAGATGTGGCTGGCCTCGTGCCTGATGCACATCTTGGCAAGGGCCTTGGCAATGAATTCCTGGATGCGCTTCGCGTGGCTGAGGCTGTGATTCACGTTTTGGATGCCTCTGGAGGGACCGATGCTGAGGGCAATCCTGTGGGCCTTGGAAACCACGACCCCGTCTCGGATGTCAAGTTCCTGGAATATGAAATCACCATGTGGCTCAATGGCATTCTCAAGCGCAACTGGGAAAAGCTGATGAGAAACTACAAGGCTCTCGGAGGAAAGCCTGAGCAGGTTCTCATAGACCAGATGGCGGGAGCCGGTGTCTCTGACAATCAGATCAGGCGAGCGCTTTCGGAGATGAAAAAGGAGCTTGGAAGCTGGAACGATGATGATGTTCTCAGGTTCGCGGGGCTTTTGAGGGCCTACAGCAAGCCCATGATTCTCGCTGCCAACAAGATGGATGTGGCATCTCCTGAAAACGTCAAGAAGCTCACTGAGCTGAAGGATGATCTGGTCATACCAGTAAGCGGAGCCGCCGAGATTGCTCTAAGAATGGCAGAGAAGGCCGGGCTGATCAGGTACAGGCC
>DAONDW010000123.1:0-2073 GCA_035402785.1 Methanothrix sp.
TTCGCATAACGCGGGTTTTCTGGCATTCGACGGTCATAAGAGGCTCCAGCAGGAATAATGACGCAGTCTCCAGATGTGCCGCTCGTTATTTCCACCTTCGGCCTGTGTTGATGGCCGCGCAAAATGAAATCGCAGCTTTGAATCAGAACATCTTCTATCCGATTTCGATCGAATTCTCTCAACCAGTCGAATGGATGATGGAGGACAGCTATCTTGAGATCGGTTCCGTTGGTTTTTTCAAGATCTTTGCAGATTTGGGGCTCGCCTATAATTGCAATCCCATAATCTCCGGTATCGTTTCTATTTCTTCCACACATCCAGGCAGAGTTCAAGCCTACAAGTTCTATATTCTTATCTTCAACTGCTATTTTTCGTGTATTAACATAGTCCGGTTGCTTTTGGCCAGTGTATTCTCTGACAAATGAAGAAAATGCTTCAAACGGCTCTAAAAGACGGGACCTCTTTTTATCATCTGTCAGCCAATCTTGAGCTTCTTTCTCTGTGGATAGTAGCTCAGCTATTCCATGAGGAAGCAGCTCAAATTTATCTCTATCAAGATCATGGTTTCCAGGCACGATGAAAAGATTGTCCGGCTCCACACCGCATGCTTCCAGGATAGGCTCGAAAAATTGTTCTTTTGCTGCCTTATATTCCTCCGCTTTTCCACTAAACGCCACGTCACCGCTAAAGACTACAAAATCAATTTTTTCCAGGTCAGAATTTATCTTGACCCTTTCCCGGATGTCCTTGAGCATGGCGCGAAGCACTATCTGGCGATCGAAATCCTTGCCCTTCTGGTGCCAATCCGAAAGATGAAGCCAGGTGACTCCTGTCATCTCTCGCTCACGCCCTTTCCCTGATTACACATCATCCATCTTCCGCCAGGTGCAGAAAGCATCTGCTCTGTCCAGCCGGACAGACTTATTCGTTTCCTTCAATTGATTTATGTGAATACTCCACGAGAATTTAAAATTTGCCAGCAAAGACGCCGCAATTGTTCTGCATGCAGGTCGAAGCCTTTCTAGCCGGAAGAAAGCAAAAAGCATCTCTGAGCTTCGCGTCTTAGCATCTTCGCGTCTTCGCGTGAGCCCGGATTTTCCCTGTCAATTGTTCCTGCAATAGATGTTTTTCGCAGAAATGGCCACGGTCGCTAAATTCATAATCTCTTCCAAACTGAGACAGAGACGCAGTCCTCAACCGGTGCCGGTGTGAGCGATTCTCAGCTCATCGCAGACTGCAGTCTTCTCAGGCAAATGCATATCCCACAGAAAAGACCTAAAGGCATCCAGCAGCCAAAACCAGCATCCAAAAAAGAGCGCTAAAAATTAAAGGTATCTCAAACGCGAACCTTCTCAGGCCTTTCATCGAGGGCTGATATCGCCATCCGGTTCATCTCGCCCGGAATGTATCGCTCCCAGGGCCTCCAGGCTGGCTCTCTCAAGCCCATCCTCTCCTCAATTCCTTCTTCTGGCAAAGCCAGATCCTCAGGCCTCAGGCACAATATGGCGGCTCTTGTCCCTGCCCCGGTCTGCGGCCTTGCCGATGGCAGGTATCTCTCCCAGGTCGTCCAGTCTCTAGCTCTCATCTGACAATCACCATATAATACTGGACCTAACCAATACTTAGCAGTTGTTATGAAATGTTCATAATCATTCATAACATAATTTTTCATAAAAACACATAACTAAAAAATTTATGAACTTAAATCTTGTCTGCTCCACCAAGTTCTTTCTCCTTTTTCACGAGCCCTCCATAGGCCACACCAGCCTCGGTGAGCACTATCTTATCTCCATCAAGCTCTATCAGCCCGGCCAGCTCCAGCCTGTGCAGATGATAGTCGAGCATCCTGTCCCCGACGGCCAGAGCTATATCGGACACGCCCAGAACTCCCTGGTTCATGAGGATGATCATATTCCTGCGAATTGGGCTCTCCAGGGCGTGATGTACCGCCGCCATCTCCTCAGGAGAAATCGGCTTGGCCTTCTTTCCTAGCTGCATTTCATCTTCACCTGCCCAGGTGTCTTTGTCTCGCAAGGGTCATAGTCATGTTGGCTGAAAAGCTCAGAAACATGG
>DAONDW010000123.1:2173-5373 GCA_035402785.1 Methanothrix sp.
CGCCAGCCTGCAAAAGGTTTTTCTACTCTCAGCACATTTTAATAGACTTAATTATAAAAGGGGGCGAAAGGTTTGAGAGAGATGATCATTCTGACGGGTGCGCTCATTTTATGGACGCTGGCTGCCCAGGCAGTCGGCAGCGCGCCGGAGTCTAATTTGGACGTGCTTGGAAGCCAGGCAAACAATACAACGATAATCGCGCCGGAGGGATCTGTAATTGGGGTTGACATCGTTGGCAGCACAGCCAGCAACCTGCAGATCGTCTGTCCGGATGCGTCTGGCGGCAAATGCGAAAAAGAGATCAAGGAATGCGGTCCCTGCGGCGAGGAGAAGGTCTACAATACTCCCTGGGACGACTTCACGAGGCCGCTGTGCTATCCCTGGAGTTCATACATTCCAACCAGATACAACCGCAATTTCATCCGAGATGACTCTGGATATATGAGCACAGTTCCCGGGCCTGTCACTTTGGGCAAGGGAAAAACATATTCGTGACGTTCTAAATTTTAAAAATTATTTTTTGACTGAAATATTTTGGAAAATAAGTCTGCTGTCTTTTATAATCCTCTCCGAAAGATTTTTCTACTTTTAGTATATAAAAAAGCTTAGGTTAAAATATTCAAGATAAATGGCTTGATTGGAGTAGATCGAATTGAATAAGGGATTCTCTGGAGGGGAATGAAATTGAGATCGTCATTTATGCTGGCAATAGCATTGATGCTGTCTGCGGGCTGCGCCTTTGCATTCGGCGCACCCGGATCCGTAGTCGTGGATATCGTGGGTGGCAAGGCGGACAACACCCTGATCGCAACCAACAGCCCGGATAAGATCGAGCTGGAGATCGTTGGAGGCGAGGCAAACAACACAGTGATCGCCCCGCCTGTGAAACCGGCGAAAGTCTGCCCCTGTCCATCCTACCTTGAGACATGCACCTGCACCGAAACAGACTACGACAGCCAGGAACAGCGCTATCCCTGGGAGGACATGCATCTGGGAGTCGATGCCTGGTATGGAACCTTCTGGTACACGGATGTCAATATGCCGAAGTGGCCACAATTTTAGATTTAAAACTATTTTTTACCAGAGGGAATAAAACGGCTCAGGGAGAGGGGATGGCTAAGGGTAGCAGAAAAGCCCCGGAGCCGTTTTAATTGGTATCTGCGTCTTACATAATATTAATAATAAGAATGTAATCCTAGTAGTATTTAACTTTTTCGATATTCATATCGAGTTATCTATAGGAGCATTTAATATACCGGACAATCCTCAAAAAATCCATGCCAAAACCCAGCAAGACCTTTGCTCCTGGAAAGAGCGAGATATTCTGGTGCGAGGTCTGCAACCTTCCACTGATATCGGAAAAATGCACCACCTGCAATAGCCCTGGCAGAAGGATCGACCTCGCCCCTCCTGGCGACATCAGGCTGTGCTCTTCTGGCGCAAGAGATCTTCTCCGCAGGCTTTTCACAGAGAGCTACGGCTGCGCGGATTTTCTGGATGACCGGATCATATTGCTGAATAAAATTGCAGGGCTTGACAGACGCGACCAGGTGATCATCGAGGGGCAGCACATCGCAACACTCTGGTTTGATGTCTCAGCAGGCCTTCATAAGCTCGACCTGGAGCCAATGGGCGCGGCCCTTCTCTCCAGCCGGGCCACCAGGGGGCTTTTCGTTTGCAGCGATTCCATACTGCACGGCCACATCAAAGGCAAGTGGCTGCCTGAGAATTGCATCATAAGCCGTCCGTCTGAATTGAAGGAAGGCGACAACGTCGTCTTGAAGATAGGAAAATTCTCCGGAGTGGGCGTGGCTCGCAAAAGATCTGAAGGCCCTCTTTCCATCCGCATCAAAGACGTGACGAAAAGCGTTTTGGATCTCAGCGATATCCGGCCAGGCCTGCAGGAGATGCTCTCAGCCAATGTCGCCTCTCTCAGGGCCCTGGAAAAGGAGGCAATCAGCGAGATCAAGGGCTACCTTTCCAAGAACCGTCTTCCAGTCAATGTCTCGTTCAGCGGCGGAAAGGACAGCCTGGCCTGCCTATGCCTGGCCCAAAAGGCCCTTTTCAGGCCGGAGGTGCTCTTCATCAATACTGGCCTCGAATTTCCTGAGACCGTGCAATATGTGCGTGATCTATGCCGCGTTCACAAGCTGCGGCTGCAGGAGATCGAAAGCGAGGGCGACTTCTTTGATCAGGTGAAGCGCTATGGCCCGCCAGCTAAGGATTTTCGATGGTGCTGCAAGACCAACAAGCTTGGTCCCATGACCACATATCTCAAGGAGCACTATGCCCAGGGATGCGTGACAATTGAAGGCCGGCGCATCTACGAGTCCTTCAACCGCTCAGCCATCGGTGCTGTGGAGAGAAACCCCTATGTTCCAAAACAGACCACGCTCGCCCCAATCCGCAACTGGCGGGCCATTGAGGTCATGCTCTACATCCACTGGAATAAAATGCCTCTAAATCCCCTTTACGAAAACGATATGGAGCGCATAGGCTGCTGGCTGTGTCCTGCCGCATTGCAGTCTGAGTTTGCGGGCCTCGCAGTCACGCATCCACAGCTCTACAGCAAATGGAATGACTTCCTGGAGCAGTGGAGCAGGGATAACGGGCTGGACGAAAGGTATATCGATTGGGGATTCTGGCGCTGGAAGAGGCATCCTCCCAAAATAGTGCAGCTTGCAAATGAGCACGGCATAGATCTGGCTCTCAATGCCTCAAAGACGGAGGAGGTGCAGCTCAAAGCCGTGCGGGGCAGGTCTCCCTGTGGCCTCAATTACTCAATTGAGGCGGCTCTATCCGCACCTCAAAATCGTCCCTTTGACCTTGTCGCGGGTGCTCTGCATATTCTCGGCGAGGTGAAGTATGCTTCTGACCTCGGAGCTGCTGTTGTCAAGGCAGACCAGGGACGGGCCACGGTCTTTGCCAACGGGAATATCATGATAATCGCAGGAAAAGAAGAGGCTGAAGAGCTGCTGGCAGGTGTCTTTGAGACGATTCTCCGGGTGCAGATGTGCGCGAGGTGCAAAATATGCGAGAAAAATTGTCCGCAGGGGGCCATAACGGTGGCTGAAACATTGATCATCGATGAAAAGAAATGCAATCACTGCATGAAGTGCGCCCAGGGCTGCATAGTCGCGGATGAGGCTTCAAAGATCTACGCCAGCCTGTCTCAGGGAGCCAATTAGCCAGATATAGAT
>DAONDW010000124.1:0-5360 GCA_035402785.1 Methanothrix sp.
TCCTCCAGCGCGAAGTAGACCCTTCTGTTTGCCTTGCCCTTGTTCTCCGCCTTTATCATCCTGATCTTTCCAATCTCGCTCGTGTTTCTGACGTGGGTTCCGCCGCAGGCCTGTCTGTCAACTCCGTCGATCTCCACCACACGGATCATCTCCCTGTCTGGCACATTCATGGCAAGCCTCACAAGGTCCGGAATGGCCAAAGCTTCAGCTCTCGGAATGATACTTGTGACAACCGGGTGCCCCTCGCTCACTATCAAGTTGGCTTTTTCAACGTATTCGCCCATCATGGCTTTGTCAAAGCTCTCCAGGCTGAAATCCACCCTCGATCTGGATTGCTCTATCTGGTTTCCTGTGATCCTGGCACCTGTCTGCCGAAATATGACTGCGCTCAATATGTGGCAGGCTGTATGGCTTTTCATGAAGCGATAGCGTCTTTCGTGATCTATTTTTCCAGTCACCTGGTCTCCAGGCTCAAGACCTGACCTGTCCACGATATGTATGATTCCTCTTTCATCAGTCTCGGCTCCAAGAACCTGGAAGCTCTCGTTATCTCTCATGAAAAGGCCAGTATCAGCCGGCTGGCCGCCAGACTGGGGATAGAATGCGGTTTTGTCCAGTATGACCCTGTCATCAAAGGCCTCGACTACAGTGGCATCAAATGCCCAAAGATAGCTGTCCTCCAAATACATCTGCATCATAATATGGAATGTAAAAACTGATCGCTCATCAGCCTGGCGGACAAAAATTATGTGTTGAAAAATATAATTATTATGATCGACATCCACACAGCCTCGAACGAATTATTTTCGACGAAACTTATATATATGTTATCATTCGTTATGCGCCTGGTGACCGCTTTGAATAGTATCGCTGCCTCAGACCTGAAAATCGAGCGCGATGAATTTGCCTCCATTCTCATGAAGGTTGGCCTGAAACGAAATGTGGCCAAGGTTTTGACCTACCTTTCAGGGGTGGCAGAGGCAACATCTCGCGAGATTGAGATGGGATCGGATCTCCGTCAGCCGGAAGTGAGCATTGCAATGCGAGAGATCCGAAAGCTTGACTGGATTGAAGAGAGGGATGAAAAAAATCCAGGAAAGGGCAGGCCTTATCGCATCTATCGGTTGAATAAGAGCCTTCCTGAGATAATTGATTTTCTGGAAAAGGAAAAATCCGAGGAATCTGAGAGGATAATGAGACAGATCGAGAAGCTCAAGTCCTTGAAATCCAATTGAAATAATACGCCCCTAATAATAATCGATATCCTGCAGGTCAATTCTCTGGCTGCTTCTGATGCAGTCCGGCAGTATATTTTATTTTTTTGGATATATAATTAACCTATGCAAAAAACTATATACTAATTGTTGAGAAGGATTTATCAGAAAAAAATCAGAGTGGGATGGAGATGAAGTACATCATCGACGAAGCCCTGGGCAGATCTGAAGCAGATAGCCGTATCAAACCTTCCAGCATGATTCAGAGCGATGAAGAACTGGTTTCTGTTTTAGAGGAGCTGACCACGGTAATCAGAGTCATAGGATGCGGTGGCGGCGGCTCGAACACAATTGACCGTCTGGCTGAGTGCGGCATCCAGGGTGCTGAGCTGTTTGCCATCAACACCGATGCTCAGCATCTCTTGCACATCAATGCCGACAGGCGTTTCCTCATAGGACGGCGCACCACGCGCGGGCTTGGAGCTGGAAGCCTGCCTGCAATCGGCGAGGAGGCTGCTCAGGAGGATATCGATGAGATCAAAGCTGCGGTTGACGGAGCTGACATGGTTTTTGTCACATGCGGCCTTGGCGGCGGCACTGGAACCGGGGCCTCTCCGGTTGTGGCTGAAGCTGCACGCGAGGCTGGAGCGCTGACCATTGCCATCGTCACCATTCCATTCAGCGCTGAGGGCACCATCAGAATGCAAAATGCGGAGGCTGGCCTCAAGAGGCTGCGAGAGGTTTCTGATACTGTGATCGTGGTTCCCAACGACCGGCTTCTCGATGTGGCACCAAACCTTCCACTCCAGGCGGCATTCAAGGTGGCAGATGAGGTGCTGATGCGCTCAGTCAAGGGCATCACCGAGCTGATAACCCGACCGGGCCTCATCAATCTGGACTTCGCTGATGTGAGGACGGTCATGACAAATGGCGGAGTGGCCATGATCGGCATGGGCGAGGCTGATGGTGAGGAAAAGGCCCGGGATTCGGTGACGAAGGCTCTGCGCAGTCCTCTTCTGGACGTTGATGTATCTGGGGCAACTTCTGCACTGGTGAATGTGGTGGGCGGACCGGATATGACCATAACCGACGCCGAGACGGTTGTCGATGAGGTCTATCAGAAGATCAATCCCGATGCACGCATCATCTGGGGCGCTCAGATCGATCAGAACCTCGAACACACTCTGAGGACGATGCTGGTGGTGACAGGTGTGTCTTCACCGCAAATTTTGGGAAAGGACACCAGCCGGAGGGTTACATCCAGGCACGGCATAGACTTCCTCTCCCGCAGGCCGCGCTACTGAGGTGAATGGCACCTCTTTTTCCTTGATTGCCCTGTGTTAGCATTTGCCATGTCAATCGATGGAATTATAAGTCCGCTCATCCAGTTAATATGGCTATATCTTTTAAGCGGATGTGATATCTATTCTGACCGAGAAGGTGAGCGGTGAGCTGGAGATGCTGGAGCGGCACCTGCTCATACTCAAGCAGGTGGTGGAAAACGAGCCCATAGGCATCCTCAAGCTGGCAGAGGAGACCCAGATACCAAGCCATAAGGTGCGTTATTCCCTGCGAGTTCTGGAACAGGAAGGACTGATCAGGGCTTCTGCTCCGGGTGCCGTGACCACGGAGGAAACCAGGCTGTTTTTAAAGGATCTGGACCGCATGATCGAGGACCTGGCCAGGAGAGCAGAGGACCTCAAGAAGATCAAGATAGCGAGGTAAATGCGCTATTCTCAGATCGCCACGGCATTGCAGGAGATATCTCTTGCCGCGAGAAGCTTCAAGGCCGAACGCGCGTCTGCTATCCTGACAGAGGCTCTGAGAGAGCCTGAGATGCTCTGTCCGGTTGTGCGTCTGTTATTGGGTGAGCTATGGCCTGCCTGGGAGTGCCGGGAGATGGGTGTGGGACAGCAGACCCTGAAGGCAGCATTGGCTGAGGTATCAGATCTTGATATCGCCCTGGAGTGGCAGAAGAGCGGGGATATCGGCCTTGTGGCAGAGGCAGCATTGCAGCACAAGGGCCAGCATTCCCTTTTCAGCGAGCCTCTTGATGCTCTGGCTGTCTACGATGGGCTCAGGCGGGTCTCCACTTTGAGCGGGACAGATTCCGAGCAGAGAAAGACTGCCATTCTCAGAGGGCTGTTTCTGGTTGCAGGTCCATCTGAGGGAAAGTACATAGCCCGCACGGCTTTGCGCAGAATGCAGGCAGGCATTGGCCACAGGATTATGATGGTTGCCCTTTCATCTGCGATGAATTGCGATTTGGAGTCGATGGAAAGGGCCTGCGGCCTTCTTCCTGACCTGGGCGAGGTTGCCTCTCAGGCACTGCATCAGCAGATGGATGCAATCACTCTTCAGCCCGGTATTCCAGCTCGCTTCATGCTCTTTTCGAGCACACAGGAAATGGCGTCGGGCCCATATCTTCCAAAGTATCCAGGGCTGAGGGTCCAGATCCATAAAACCAGAAACGACGTTCGGATATTCACCTCTCAATTGCGGGATGTAACCACTGCCCTAAACGGTCTTGCCCGGCAGCTTGGCGATCTGGAGGAAGGCACGGTCCTTGACGCCGACCTGATAGGCTTTCAGGAGGCGAGATATGAGGACGGCTTAACAAAAACCAGGATCTGTAGCCAGGCGGAGATCCTGAGATACCTGAACCGTCGCCGCTTTTCCAGGAAGAGCAGCATTCGTCCGGCGCTTCTGGCCTATGACCTCCTGGCACTGCATGGAAAAAGCATTTGCGGCATGCCCTATCAGGAGCGCCGGGCCATGATGCTATCTGCTCTGGGCGAGCCACGCGGTCTTCCTTTCTCCGGAATCGCTCCGGCATTTGAGAAGTTGCTGGCGGATGAAGGCGCAGTCCGTGATTTTCTCATTCAGATGCAGATGTCCGGGGCGAAGGCATTGCTCAGGCGAGATCTTCAGGCATTTTATCATCCAGGACGGGTGTCAGTTAGCGATTTCCTCATTCGCCCAGCGCATCGCATCTCAGCACTCATAGTCCGGGTGAGGTGGGGAAGCGGCCAGAAAGAGAGCGATACAGCAAGATATGAGGTGGCTATGAGATGTAATGATGGGCCTGTGCCTGTTGGATGGGTCCGGCGCGGCCTGTCTTCTGAGGATCAGGTGGCTCTGTCTCATGCTTTGAGGCCTCTATTGATACGAGAGGATGAGGTGGGAGCTGAAGTGGCCCCTGGCATTCTTTTGAAGCTCAGGATACATGGTGCAGAAAAGCGCGGAGATGATTTCCTCGTTCTTGGGCCTGTGATCGAAGGCATGAGCTTCAATGCCTCGCTCGAAGAAGCCGATGACCTGAAGCTTTTGGATGGGATCTGCGCCAGATGATCCTTCTGCCCTTTGATCCCTGGAAGAGCCAGCTATGCACCTGTCCCTCTAAATTCAGCCTCAATCCGTACACAGGCTGCCCTCATGGCTGCCTTTACTGCTATGCTTCTTCATATATTCCCCGCTTCAGCGAGTGCCGGCCCAAGGTCGATCTCCATAAGCGTCTGAAAGGGGAGGCATCGAGGATCAGGCCGGGGAGCCTTGTGGCAATGTCCAACAGCTCTGACCCATATCCGCCCATCGAAGAGAAGCTGCGGCTGTCCAGAGGCTGCCTTGACATTCTCAAAGCCCGCGGTCTTATGGTGCAGGTTGTGACCAAATCACATCTGGTGGCCGAAGACGCGCCACTGCTTGCCAGCATGGATGCCTGTGTGGCAATCACAGTCACAACGCTCAAGCCATCTCTTTCCCGTCGGCTGGAGCCGGGTGCATCTCTTCCTAAGCAGCGTCTTCAGGCCATGAAAAGGCTCTCAGATCTCGGTGTGCCTGTCTCGGCCCGAATCGACCCGATTATTCCGGGAATCAACGACGCTGAGATAGAAGAGCTGGCAAGAGCTGTTTCGTTGGCGGGCGCGAGGCACATAACCTCCTCGACATATAAGGCCCGCCCTGGAAATTTGAATAAAATCGCCTCTGCTTTTCCTCTGGAGGGAATGGCTCTAAAAAGGCTGTTCGCCTGTGGCAGCAGTATGGCAAAAAGCGCCTATCTTCCTGTGGACATCAGGGCAGATCTTATGACAAAAGTGAAAGAATGTGCAACGCAAGAGGGCCTGACTTTTTCCACCTGCCGGGAGG
>DAONDW010000125.1:0-2654 GCA_035402785.1 Methanothrix sp.
GCGATATATCGATGCACTTGCCGGTGGCAAAGATCCTGCATTTGATCATCTGCCTGTTACTGGTCGTGATCTCTTCACCTGCGTCTATTGGCTAAAGACCATGTATTGATATAGAAAGAACAACCAGTAACTTATTGATTAAATTAAATCGATATAAACAGAGAGTGGGTGGGTATGAATAGCTACGTGATATCGATGGCCCTCATCTTATCTTTGATGGGGTGTGCCCTTGCACTGGATTATCAGAATGGAGTGGAGATGCGACCAGGAGAAGCTGCGGCTGAAAAGCTCTTTGAAAAGGGCATTGGCCAGCCCTGGGTAGGCGGAAATCCGCCTTATGCGAGTGCCTGGAGCTGGGGATATGATCCTTTCACCTATTATCACTATCAGGGAAAGACCTATTGGCCGCATTACTACTATCTCTATCCCGGTGGCATCAGCTATCCGATATATTATGGACAATATTATTACTATCCATAAACTGCCGGGCTTCTGACTCAGCCAGGCGAAATAGGCCAGCGTTTTGATTTCGTGCCTTCGCGTCTTCGCGTGAAATAAGGCCCATTTGAGTCTCACGCGAGGGCGCGAAAGGCGATCTGCTTTTCATAAGAGACACATAATCAAGTCTCCTGTTTTCAGTTTGCTTGAATAGAACCTGTCTTCTGTCCGTTTTTTCAAGATTTCAGGACATCGAGCTCAAAAGATCTCAAAGGGCATACTTATCGTAAAAATTAAATAAGATATCAGTATTTCAGGTCCGTATTCAAAATAAGAAAATTGACTATAGGTAGGAACCCATAATGCCGATAAAGTACGATTTATTGATCTGCAATCTGAAAACGCCGGCAGAGGCCAAGAAACTGCAACAGTATAAACATACTAATCATAACAAATTAATAAAAAATAAATTGAATCCAGGACATGCGCAGTCATCCATCTTTGTGCCCATTTCTCTGGTATTTTTCATGCTCATGTCCCTTGCAGCAGCAGTCATGCCTGCCGCAGCCAGCACATTCTCCCTTTCTGCTCCTTCAGCGATAAATGTCTCAGGACAGGACGCCTGCGAGATGATATTTTTGCCGGGCACAGATGAGAGCCGCCTGTCCATGCATTTGCAGCTCCCCGTTGGGTTTTGCCATCAGGGAAATTCGGAGATCTATTTGAATGGCAGGCAATCGCCATGCGATCCGGTCCTCGAAGGCCAGAACCTGAATTGGGATCTGGCCAGAGCCATTGAATCATGCAGACACGTCGTCATCAATGAATTCGATCAAAACCCTGCGGGCTCAGACAGCAAAAAAGAATGGATTGAGCTATTCAACCCGACCTCAAAAGCTGCAGATATCGGCGGCTGGAGGCTCGTGGACAGCTACTCGGAACGGATAGTATCCATTCCCTCAGGCACAGCAATTGCGCCATACGGCTATCAGATCATCAACTGGACAAACAGCACTCTGATCAACTCCTACGCCACAAGCATTTCGCTTCTGGATTCATCAGGCCAGGAGGTTGATAGGACTGTGGCTGCAAAGGACGACAAAAATAATGATCTGTGCTGGGCTAGAAACAGCAACGGACGAGACCTTGACAGCGATTTCGACTGGAAATTTCAGGCAGGAACACCAGGATCTGCCAATGGAGGATCGACTCCTGACCTCTATTCAGGCGAAGCTGTTCATCTGAAGTTCAATCTCACAGCAGGCTGCACAGCTCTGGATCCTGCCTGGCTTTTTGCTGATATGCAGACCTCCGCAGGCAAAATCACAGCTTCTCCTGTGAAATTATTGGTCAACCGGGCGAACCTGAGCCTATCAATTGCTCCGGACAGGTTCGATATCGCAAAAGGAGACATCATCACATGGACCGTGCTTTTGAAAAACGATGGCAACGGCACAGCTCACGATATCGCCGTCAATGCCACTCTATCCCCTGGCCTGCAACCGCAAGGCATCTTCCCGGCGGATTTGACCTGGAGATTTTCAGCTATGCATTCAGGAGAGCAGAAAGAGATCCGGCTCAGGGCCAAGGCGACATCCACAATGAATTGCTACTTCTGCGCCTTTTCAGCTCGATGGGGCAGCAGTCCATGTCAAGAGATGAGCATCACGTCCCGACTTGATCCCAGAACGGCCATTTCCCTGGAGCCTGACCTGCCACGCAGACGCAGCATTGGCGAGATCGCCGATTACCAGATCTTTGCAGACCTGCCCAAAGGCGCTCAGTCTCTATGGATCAACGACAGCATCCCTTGCGGCCTCGACTGCAACGAGAGCAGCATATGCCTGCAGGGCCCGGCTCCTCAAAGAAGCCTGCTGATCGAAAATGCTGATGGCTCGCAGCAGATCTGCTGGTTCTTCGGGGACATAAAAGCAGCTCAGCAAATTGAGATCTCCTTCAACTGCCAACTGGAAAACATTGCAGAAAACCAGGATGGTCAGGTCCTGTCGGCTGGAAAGGCGACGATGAGCTGGCATGAAGGGGGGACGATGAAGACGGATGCAGACGAATCTGGGGATCTCTCCGTGGTCGAGCCCGATCTGCAGATTGCAATGCAATCCTCCAGGCCATTTGCAGCTCCTGAAGACAGAATTGCTTTCACCATATCCGTCTGCCACTCACCTGATAGCCATGCGCAGGCCTTCGACCTGGATATT
>DAONDW010000125.1:2754-5339 GCA_035402785.1 Methanothrix sp.
TCCGGAGGCATAAACGACTACAGGCGCGAGGCAAAGGCCAACACCAGCACAATGAGCCTGACCATCAAGAAGACCGCGGATCCAAACCCCGCGCAGGTAAAAAAGACGCTTGTCTACACCCTCATCTGTGAATGTCTGGGCAGCACTGCCCATAATGTGACAATCACAGATGATCTGGACAGGGGAGTCGAATTCATTTCATCAGATCCTGCTCCTTCGAGCAACAGCGGCAGGACTGTCAACTGGAACATTACTGGCATCAATGCAAACGAACAGCACACGATATCTCTGAAGGTGCTGGTCAATGGCGACCTTCCTGATGGGACACTGCTCCAGAATCGCTTTTCTGCCAGATGCGATGAGCTGAATCCAGGGATATCCAGGACCATCTACACGCCAGTGGAAAACGCCACGCTTCTCGATGTCAACAAGACTGCTCTGCAAAAGGCTGTGCGCAGGGGAGAGGACGTGGACTACATAATCTCAGTCTGCAACCGGGGCGGCAGGCCAGCGACGAACATCACTGTACGCGACGTATTCGCTTCAGCAGTCGAGATCATCTCCATCTGGCCAGAGACGTCTGCTGATGGCGCATGGCACTTCTCATCACTTGCTCCTGGACAGTGCCTTCAGATGGGCCTCACTGTGAGAGTTCCGAGAACCGACATCATTTACGAGAGCAGTGGAAATATCTCTGGCCAGGGCTTCATCAGGTCCTTTAGAAATTACTGCACATCAAGGCCCTCAGATTCTCTGACCAACCGGGTCTATGTGACATCAGATCAGATGAAGCTCTCAGGGTCTGC
This sequence comes from Methanothrix sp., assembly GCA_035402785.1. Classification (GTDB taxonomy): domain Archaea; phylum Halobacteriota; class Methanosarcinia; order Methanotrichales; family Methanotrichaceae; genus Methanothrix. The sequence goes on from DAONDW010000125.1 coordinate 3,561, forward strand.
GGAGGTGCAGATCCTGGCAGAGGACGGCACGGGGCTTTACATTCGTGAGCACGGCAGCGGAGACTACGAGTGCCAGGAGAAGCTGCGGTTTCTCACAGAAAACAGGTCCATAGATCTGGAGAGACGTGTGAAGGCAAAGCATCATCCTTCGGCCATTTTGCAGCCGGGTCATTTCCTGCAGCAAAACATCTCCAGCCTCTGGCGAGAGGAGGTTCGAGCAAAAAACGGCATTACTAACACTACCATGAAGGAATCCTATCAACATGCCTCCCGTCTGGAGGATGAGGGCCTGTTCTACCTGGATGAAAATCAATCGAGCATGGATGCAGAATCAAATTTCAGCGGGGTGTCACACCTCGAAATGAAAAAGCTCTCAGACGGTTTTGCCGGGCCCGGAGGAGAGACATTTTCGGCTGAGGATTATGCAGGCGACTTTTTGCTCAAAGAGAGCATCGAAGATCTTGGCCAGGGGCTTATGCTGGATCGCTCTGCCTCAGGCCAGGGATATCTGGCAAAGAATACAGAGAACCAGGGCCAGAGGAGCTACGAATCCGGCACAGGAGCCTGTCGGGTGGATGAGGAGATGGACACGTTGACGGGCTTCATGAAAAAGGACCTGGCTGCAGTGCATGGCTGCATAAGCCTGCCTCTCAACTCAAGATCACGCCTCAATGTCTCCCTGCCCTGGGCAGAAGGCATGATCTCCCGCACGCCGAAGAGCCTCATATCCGAAGAGTACTCGAACGCCATCAAACTCGATATGAGTGCCCTTGCAGCGAGTCCAGGTGAGCGGGAGAGTGAGGCTTCATTCTCTGGAGCCTCCAGGATGAGGACGGATTATGATGAAGGCCCTCGCAACAATGCCAGCAGAAGTCTGCAGGAGGATGAGACGCTGATTGGAGACTATGTGCTGAAGAGAAAAATCATCCTCTCAGGCATCGCAAAATACAACAGTCCTCACCTGCATCTGATCAAGCATGGCCAGAGGGTCAAAGATGTGGCTTCTTATTCGATCACTTTCTGCAATGACGGAAACGTCGCCCTGGGGCCGCTGTTTGTACAGGACATATTCCCGCCAGGTTCAAGGTTCATCAATGCCTCTCTCCTGCCCTGCCGGATGGATGAAAATAGCTGCAACTGGACACTGTTGCACCTGGCAATTGGAGACGCAATTGAGATTGGCATCAACCTGGATGTGGAGAAGTGCGAGGGTGACATCATCAACCATGCGAGTGTCACCGGAAACCATAGTCGTGGACAGGTGACTGCAGGAAACATTTCAATCATAACCCAGGACTTCCTGGGCCACTGCCTTCTGACCAGGGCGCAGGAAAGTCAGGCATCCACATATCCCGGAATAAGCTGCTCCTGTCAGGAAATGCAGCCATCGAACTTTACAGATTACCTGGATCCGATGGACGCAAGGCTTCAATGGGGTGAAGGCTGCACAGAGGACGGCCTCTGCCCTCTTTGCTGCTCCGCCCTTGGCGAGGCCATTGCATCTGTGCAGCGCTGAACTGATATGAATCTCAATCGCAAGGTAGATGTATCTGCAGGACATAAATATAATGAATAATGAGGTGAAAACTGATGGAACCGCGCGTTTTGAGAATCGGTGAAAAGATCACCGGCAGGTATCAGGAAATGGAGCTTGGCAGGAGCAAGAAGTCCTTTCGGCTCAGGCTTGGCGGTGAGGAAATCTATCTGCCAAAGGATGTGGGCAATTCGCTTCTTGCCAGCCATCAAAAAGGCCATGACATATTCACCATAAAACGGCAA
>DAONDW010000126.1:0-5337 GCA_035402785.1 Methanothrix sp.
GCGCAACATCCGTGCCATAGCTTTTCCAAGGCAACCGGCGATAGAGCAGCTTCTCACCGAGGAGGGCCCGGGATCGCCCATCCTTGCAGATAGCACTCTGATCATCCGCGGCAAAAATTTGCAGGGTGACAGGACGACAGTCAGAGCTGGCGAAGAAGAGGCAGAACCAGAGACTGTAAACGATAGCGAAATTCGTCTGAACCTCTCCGCCTTTTCCAGTTTGAAAGCCGGCGTTGTGAGCCTGCAGGTCATTCATAGTAAATCTATAGTGATGAGCAGCGATCCTTCCGTTGTGCGTAGCCTCGGAAGGGAGTCAAATGTTGCAGCCTTCGTGCTGCATCCGGTGATCAAAGGCAAGATGAAATTCTCAAAAACCGAGGAGACTGCAGGAGCCATCAAATATATAGTATCAAAGGTCACAGCGAAGGTCAAACCGGATGTAGACGAGAGCCAACGGGTGTTCCTCGCCCTGAATCTGCTCTCCGATAGCACCTCAGCTTCCTATATTTTCCCTGAGGACAGGCGCGATATCGCAACAGATTCCGTCAGCTTCACACTCAGTCGTGTGGAGAAAAATGGGAATGGGACGACAGTTCCGCAGAAAGGAACTTACCTCGCTCGCCTGCAGGTCGATGGGGCTTTTAGCGTCCTGAAATTTTCAGATGATCCAAAGAATCCAGGATACACAGAGCCGACGGTGAAGATCGAATGACTTCCAGGCAATTTGAAGAATGGCAGAAAGCCAATCAGCTTTGCCTGGAGGCATCGCTGAAGATCATCAAAAAGCGCCTGGAGGACCATTCAAACAGGCAGAATGCCATGCTCTCTCATGCAGAATTTGATCCGAATTTCTGCTTTGCAGATGGGCAGAGCGCTGAGGATGGAAGCCATGACGACTTCAGGGAGTTGAAGGAGGATTCTGCCAGGCCAGTAGAGAGCTTGAACGAAGAGTGTTGGAATTTTCCTGTGCCTGCAGCCCTGGAGAGCCTGTGTACTGCCTTCTCGCTCACAGCCTTTGAAAGGGAATTGCTGCTCCTATGTGCTGGAGTTGAATTTCAGCCAGATATCGCCGCCCTCTGTGCTGCAGCCCAGGGTGACTCCAGAATGTCTCATCCGACATTTGCCCTGGCAATGAAGTCTCTGCAGCAGCCTCACTGGAGTGCCATTTCGCCTTCATCACCTTTGAGACGCTGGCATCTGATTCGCATTGGATCTGGGGATCTCCTGACAAAGTGCCCTCTGCAGATTGACGAGAGAGTGCTCTATTTCCTCCTGGGCGTGCCGGGCCTTGACGAAAGGCTGCAGGGATTTGTTGAGCCTGTCATCTCTCACTGTGAAATGCCTTCTTCATACGAAATGCTGGCAGAAAGGATAGTCGATCTGCAGATGAAATCAGGAGATGCATTAATTCAGCTTTGCGGAATGCAGGATGACGGAAAGAGAGCGGTTGCTCAATCAGCCTGCCAGAGAATGGGGCTGCAGCTTTATGCAATTCGAGCAGGAGACATCCCGGCTGCGGTGGCTGAGAGGGAGGCTCTGGCCAGGCTGTGGGAGCGCGAGGCGCTTTTCAGCAACAGCGCGCTTTTCGTAGAATGCGGACAGGCACAGGAGGCGGAGGGACGGGCAATTCTCTCAGCGACCATTTCATTTCTTCAGAGCGTGCAGTGTCTGATCCTGGTCTCATGCGCAGAGCCGCTTGCCTGTCCTGGCAGGCTTTCCATTCGCTTGGATGTAAAAAAGCCGACATCCGCTGAGCAGGAGGATCTATGGAGGAGGACTCTCAAAGATGCTGCCTGCAAGCTGGACGGCTTTTTGGGGCAGGCAGTCTATCAGTTCGATCTGGGCCTCGCAGGAATTGAGAAAGCTGGAGCTGAGGTTCTTTCAGCCCTTTCCTCTGAAGCTGATAAAAGCAATGAAACGCGAGCCATAGATTGCCTGCTGTGGGAGGCATGCCGCCATCAGGCCCGGCCCAGATTGAGCGAGCTTGCAATTCGCATCGATGCGAAGGCAGAATGGGACGACCTGGTGCTGCCAGGGTCTCAGAAGAAAATGCTGAGGGAGATCGCAGCTCAGGTGCGGCAGAGGTTCAGGGTTTACAGTGAATGGGGATTTGCGGCCAAAGGTGCCAGAGGCCTGGGCCTCAGTGCTCTGTTCACAGGCTCAAGCGGCACAGGAAAGACAATGGCTGCAGAGGTTCTGGCCAATGAGCTGGAGCTGGACCTCTATCGCATCGATCTCTCACAGGTTGTCAGCAAATACATCGGCGAGACCGAGAAGAACATCCGGCGTGTATTCGATGCTGCAGATGAGGGCGGGGCCATACTGCTCTTCGACGAGGCTGATGCGCTCTTCGGCAAGAGGAGCGAGGTGAAAGACAGCCACGACCGCTATGCCAATATCGAGATCAGCTATCTTCTGCAGCGGATGGAGGCCTACAGGGGCCTGGCCATTCTCACCACCAATATGAAGAAAGCGCTCGACACAGCCTTCATGAGGCGCATCCGCTTCATAGTCGAATTTCCATTCCCGGATGCCTCACAGAGGGCAGAGATCTGGAACCGCATCTTTCCGCAGCAAACGCCTCTTGGAAATATCGATCTGGCAAGGCTCGCCCGGCTGAATGTTGCTGGCGGCAGCATCAGAAACATTGCTCTTTATGCTGCATTTCTGGCTGCGGAGACAGGTGAGAGGGTGGAGATGAAGCACCTGTTGCGGGCGGCACAGGTGGAATACGGAAAGCTTGAGAGGCCACTGGCCGGGTCTGAGGTGGGTGGTTGGGCGTGAATCTTGAAGTGGATATCGATGAGATAGTTCTGGAGGGCTTCTCGCATGTCGATCGCCGGGCCATTGCTAAAGCTGTGGAGCGGGAGCTGGCCCGCCTGATGGCAGAAGGGGGTCTGCCAGCTTCGCTATCCAGGGGCGGAGAAATATCGAAAATCGATGCAGGAGGCTTCGAAGCCCCGGCGAAATCTGGGGGCGATGAGATCGGAGCCCAGGTGGCAAGGTCGGTCTACGGAGGACTGAAGAGATGACTGAAGCGTTGCTGATGCAGACCAAAGCTGAGGCCCCTTCAAAGGTCAATGCCAGGCAGCTTAGCATAGAAAGCAGGCTGGCATGGGCCGGAGGGCTTCATGGGATTGAGAGAAGGCCTCTGACAGCGCAGCCTCCGCTTGTGCAGGCCAGGCCGCTTGCTGGGCAGATCACACCTCTGGTTCAAAGACAAACAGATGTTGAGGAGGAAGATGAAGAGAGTATCCAGGCCAAAGGCCAGGATGGCTTGATTCAGCGTGAAGAGGCATCAGAGGAAGAAGACGAAAAGATCCAGGCCAAGCTCGTCGTCGGGCCAGCAGATGACGAGTACGAGCGGGAGGCGGACCGGGTGGCTGATCAGGTCATGAGCATGCAGCAGCCGAGGGTGCAGAGGGCGGTTGAGGAAGAGGAGGAAGAGCTGCAGACAAAACCGCTGGCTGGACAGATAACGCCGCTGGTGCAGAGGCAGGATGAGCCTGAGGAAGAAGAGGAAATCCAAGCCAAACGCTCGGATGATCCTGTTCAATCTACAATTTTTAAAAATAATATTATAATCAGAGATAGAATACATAAACATCCTGTATCAAATGATCTGAAACCATTAGCTTCCAAGTTGAATCATGGTACGGAAAATAATCCACAGATTATGTGCAAAGCTGACCAAACCACTATTGGAGTGAATTTGCAAAATATCTACCTAAAGAGATCTGGTACAGGGACAGCAATTAAGCCTTCTTATACACTGGGTTTATCAGAAGTGGGATTTAATGATCCCAAAGCATCAAATCTCAGATCCTCATTAAAAAAGAAAAATCTCACAAAAGAAGAAAAAATAAATGCATTATTGAAATTTAAGGAATATATCTACTCTAAAAAATCAAAAGATTTTATTTTTGAGTTCTTAAGGACATATTACTATGTCTCTAAGGAAGACTCGACATTTAAATCAATCCTGGAATCTTCATTAAAACAGAATTTCAAAGAGGGCACAAATGATAGATGGTATGCATTGGGATTATTATATTATGGAGAAGAGAAAAACTGGCCAACGCCATTGAATAGAGGATTTCTATTTACGAAGGGGGATCTCTATGATAGACTTCGTGAATTGAAAAAAGAAGCCAGAACGTCTATTGTTCTTAGAGATTTTATTACAGATGTATTTGAGCATGGAGATAAAATTTATGCTTTGAATCTTCTTCAATATGGTTCCGAAGAGAAATGGCCTTTTAAGGTAGTCAAGAACCTTGAGACAAAAAGGGAAGTTCAGCCTGAAGTTACATCTGAAGATATTGGCTATAAAAAGGCCCAGGCTGATATATGGCCTCCCGATATATCGTATAGTGATGTCAGACAGGGAAATATTGGTGATTGCTATTTATTAGCTGCATTAGCGGCAATAGCAATATCTAAACCAGATATTATAAAAAATATGATAGGGAAAAATCCCAATGGAACATATACTGTTTTATTCCATAATCCTTATAATTTTCGCGTAATTGAAAAAATAACTATTCTCCCTGGATTTCCTGAAAGGAAAGGCAAATTTGTATACGCTGGGACTGAAGAATACGAATCCAAGTATAAAACGCTTGATGGAGCAAAGGCACTATGGGTACAAATAGTGGAAAAGGCATACGCTGCGTGGCATGGCGAAAAAGGTGGATATAAGTCCATTATGGGCGGAATACCTCAACCAGAAACCTTTGATGTAATTTCCGGAAAAAGAACCTTCAAAAAATATATAGGAAAGATAAACTGGAAAACAATATCTCCATCAATAGCAATCAATTTAAGCGAGGACCAGATTAGATCCGAACTCGAAATTTCAATATTGCTAAAGCAGCCAACCACACTCAGCACATATTGCTCAATAAAGAATCAGTATGTGTTTAGCTGGACGAAAATACCAGGAACCGATGATAAGAGACTCAAGGAGTTTCTAGGAAAGAAATATCATATTAATTGGGTATACACTGCAAGAATTGATAAAAGCGAAGACGGTAAAACCATCCGTATATCCAAAGCGGATACAACTCTTTCACTAACGCTTAATGACAAAGACTCTGAAATAATCTTGAAAATCGATAACATTGAAAAGGATAAATTCATAGCGAAGGAGGAAAATGGTGAGCTAAACATATACAAGAATCCCAATCGACAACAACAGTTGAGTTGGGAAAAAATTAACAAAGAAATGGAGGACCTTGATATTGTTCCATGTCATGGATACGCATTAAAAGAGGTCAAGGGCAGGAAGATTACTTTATATAATCCGCATGGAGCGATAAAAATATATGATATTAA
>DAONDW010000127.1:0-5331 GCA_035402785.1 Methanothrix sp.
ACGGCCTCTGCTTCACACAGTCCGGACTGAAAGCCGCAATTGATCTATGATTTCTGCATCTCTGGCCAGCAGAAAAAAATCTTTGTCGGATCAAAGATAATATTACTATTCAGTCATTTTAGCCAGCCAATCCAGGTAAGGCTGATGCCCCTCGACCACCGGCAAGGCGATGATCTCAGGAACTGCATAGCTGTGCAGCTCTACAATCCTCTTCCTGAGCGACTCGAACTGGTCCTTCTTCGTCTTGATGATCAAGAGCGCTTCATCATCAAAGTTGAGCCTGCCCTCCCAAATATAGCAGGATCGCACGGCGTTTATGTTTACGCAAGCCGCCAGACGCGCCTCTACAAGGGCTGCCGCAAGGGCATCTGCCTCGCTTGATGGTACTGTGCAAAAGACCACAACGAACCCGGAATTCTCGCTCACGCCCCCTCCACCCAATGCTCACCCTTCTCTCCGATCTCCTTTTTCCATAGAGGCGCTCTCTTTTTCAGCTCCTCAATGATGTAGCGGCAGCCGGAGAAAGCCTCCTCTCTGTGACCTGCTGAGCAGACTATGGCCACAATGCTCTCGCCGACGGCAAGAGTGCCAGTCCGATGCACCACCTCAGCAGCTTTGAGGCCAAAGCGGTTCATAGCCTCATCTCGAATGGCCTGCAGCTCAGAGAGAGCAGCCTCGCGAAATGCCTCCACCTCCATCCTCTCTATGCCGTCATCTCTCACAGTGCCAAGAAATGTGACCACTGCACCGGCATCCCTGCACCTCGCCCTCTCAATCATCTTCTCAAGCGAGATCTCCTTCTCAGTAATCTCGATCATGAGGCCTCTAGCCCCCGGCCAGTGGCGGAAAGACTGCAACCTCGTCACCATCAAATAGCGTCCGGGATTGCTCCTGCTGAGAGTCGATCCGCTTTCGGTTCACCATCAGCAAAACATAGTCTCTCACAGCCCCATTCTCTTCAAAGGCAGCATCTCTGAACCTGGGGCTCTTTCTTGCCAGCTCTTCGAGAACCTCCCTGACTGTCGCCCCATCATCCAGGTTCAGCTCCCGCTCCCGTCCTATGATCTCTCGAAAGCTCGCAAACGCTACAACCTTTATTCTCATGCTCTGACCTTTGCATTTTTTCAAGCATTTACTTCCTGTACATTTCAGAGAAGCTCGCTGGTGCTTGCTTGCTCTCAGCCCTGTCAGCATCTCTGCCCTTCAGGGACTTCTTGATCTTTTTGGCCTCATTGTCACGCAGGCGTGATATTTCCTCAGGTGAGTCAATTCCCATGACGAAGGTGCCGTGGCACGGCTTGACATAGGTGAAGAGCATTTCCTTTCCGCGCACGCCCATGGCCACCGGCGGCACTCCGATGATGTAGTAGTCCTTGAAGATCTTGTAGCCAGGATCGACGTAGTAAACCTCCTCGGAGTTCTTCTCTATGTAGTCGCGAGCATCCTTGAAGGAGGTTCGCTCCAGGTACAGCCTGTACTTCAGCTGCTCGACACAGCTCATAAAACCACCTTGTCTATCTTATTCTTGAGCGGATTGGGATTATGCGTTGCCTTGGCCACGATCTTCTCGGCAGGATAGTCAATGCTCGCGCCCAATGCTTCAGCATTCTTACCAAAGACCACAGCGAAAAGCCTGGCCTTTGAAATTGCAGAAAATGTCGCCCCGTAGGTCATTCCTGCATCGCTGTGCATGAAGGCAAAGCACAGGTCGAAGTCAATCTTCTTCTCCACGATATTGGCAATCAGCTCGTCCAAATCAACAGTCTTTTTCACATAGTAGCTCTCGGGGTCAGCCGCTTTGAGCAGCTTGACTGCAGCATCAGTTCCCGCAACAGTCACATCATAGCTGCATTTCGTCAGCCTGTGGGAGAGGTAGATCACCATGCTCATCTGCACAGGCACTTCCGGGCAGCCCATCACCAACAGCGCTCTTTTGCCTTCGCTCATAGATTTCATCTCCTTTGCCATCAATAATCAGCATTGATAACTGCAACCATCAGTTGAATTCCTTTCCTGGACTATGCACATAATCCCGGTCAGATTCTCGATTCATTTGCCCCTTTTTGTGCAGCGTCTGAGCACTCCCGGCAGACGGGATTGCGTTCATATGCCAGCTCATCCATGCAGGCGTGCAGCCCGTCCCAGAGGAGAAGGCGGTTTGCCAAAAGCCCGTCATCTCCATCGGCCCCAGTCACGTACTTAACAGCCTCAGTCACCTGAATTGAGCCGATGACTCCGCATGTGCCGCCGAGGGCAGGAAATGCAGATGGAGGCGGCGCACGGGGGAACAGACAGCAAAGACAAGCAGTTCTCCCTGGAATGATCGTGGTGGCCTGGCCCTGATAGCCGCTGATCGCACCGTGAAACAGCGGCAGCTTTCTCTTCAAGGCTGCCCGGTTGAGCAGATAGCGCACAGGAAAGTTGTCCATGGCATCCATTATCAGATTACAGCCCTCCAGCAGTTCGTAGATATTGTCTTCTGTGATCGTATCCACAACAGCCTCCACCTCGATATCTGGATTGATGCCTGACAGGGCATCGTAGGCAGAAAGGGCTTTGGCCCGTCCGAGGTCGGTTTGGGCGTGCAGAATCTGGCGGTTGAGATTGGACAGCTCAACAGAATCGCAGTCCACTATGCGAATTTTGCCGAAACCCGCAGCAGCCATATAAAAGGATATGGCCGAGCCAAGCCCCCCAGCACCGGCTATGAAGGCGCAGCTTTTCTTCAGGCGCTCCTGGCCATCCTCTCCGAAGAGCAGGATCTGGCGAGCGTATCTCCTTTTTTCTCTATTATTCAGCATGACAATTTCGCAACCTGCATTCCCGTCCTCATCCGCCGTGCACAAAACGCACGATCTTCAGCTCATCATGGCCGCCAGCGGTCTCCTCCTCAGGCACGATCCTGCCGTTTTTGGCCACTATGACCTCCTCGGGATTTATGCCCAGCTTCTTCAGGATATCCTCAATTCTCGAGCAGCTCTCATCTATCTCCTTTCTGCTGCCGTCCGGCATTGCTATCTGCATTTCATCTCCTCTGGGTGCACTCTCTCCAGGCTTCCTCTGCCAAAGAGATGAGCCCGGCAGGCAGACATATGCCTGCACAATCATACTGAGCTTTTCTGGTGCAAAATGCTTCTGGTTCAGTTCACGATTGTGAATGATGCATTGGATGTGGTTGGATATTTAAGCTTTCGGAAAAGAAGACAAAGAGATCTGCAGATGCATAGCGAGAGGGCGCAGCATCTATAAAATGGGATGCAGGAGCAGAGAGAACCCCGCTCTTTCAGGCAGGGAGTAGTCACGCAGTATCTGGACAATCATCTGTGAGGTTATTATAATACTCATCGAAATCGCATTCGCATGTGGTCATAGAGCTGTTTAGGGCAAAACACGATGGCGGCACCCAGTCACCTGTTGAACCAGCCGGCTCTACTGTGACATTCTCGCTCGTCGTCTCTTCTGCAGAAATAGTATCATATATCGATGCAGAGGCATCAGAGACGACTGTCCTGTTCAGATATTTTCCGACACCCTGCGCCCAGTTGACTACAGCAGAAGAAACGCTGTCTATAGAGAGCTTGATATCGATGATCTGCGTCTCCCCTGAAGGAAGGGCCTGAAGAGTCCAGCTTATAACCCGGCCCTTCAACGAAGAAGGCTTGAGTGTCGAGCTGACAAAAGAGCCTCCAACTGGCATCAAATCCACTACAACCACAGGCATTAAAGTAACATTGCCATCGTTGTTGACCCAGATCCTGTAGGTAAAGATATTGCCGTCTTCCTTTAGCACCCTTTTGGTGAGATTGAGATGCGGATATGAATATTTGATCGATTGGGCCAGGCCAACGGTAGTCTCCATCTGATAGCTTCCGGTCAATGTCTGCTCCAGCCTGAACGCCTCTCTGGTGGAATTCCCTGGGTCTGCAACTGATCTGGCCTTGAGGTAATTCGTTCCATTGAACTTGCCAGTCATGGATAGATAAGTTGTGCTCATGAGAGCATCCTTTTGGATATAATCCGCAGAGCTGATTTCATTCAGGATCTCCGAGCCTTTTTCTGCATCCCGGGTGTACATGGATTCATGCCACATGGTTCTATATTTGATTGCGGCATCAGCCGCCTGGCCATCGACCGGCGAATATTTTGCAGTCATGTTCTTCTCAGTGGAATCGGCCTGAATGGACATAGAGGAGGCATAATAGCCGCTGCCGTACTCACCTGTTCTTCTGTCGCTGCCCAAAGCGATCTGCGAAGAGACAAATCCAAGCCCGGTAGATTCTCTTTTGTATGTCGGACTGGATTTAAAAGCATCCAGCTGGTGAGTGGTCTCGAAGCTGCCATGATAGCTTTCGGAGATATAGGCTGCATCATCTTTGGATTCAGATTCTTTATTTCTGTAGCCAATATGATAAATTCCACCGGAATAATTTCCTGTTGCTGAGGACATGATATTATTTCCATAGACAGAATATGATAATGATTCTTCAATGGAATCCATATATCGAGATTCATCTATCACAGAGTTTGCAACGTCGAGATCATCCGTCCAGACGGAATTGCTGTCTGACCAGAGGGAGTTCAATTTCACAGTCCTGTTCCTGGGCAGGCTCAGATCAACTGCGTTATGCTGGCTGGAGAGCTCCTTTTTCAGTTTTATATCGTGAATTGTGTTGTTGAGACTGGATCTTGATACTTCCTGATAGTAGCCGCTGCCGTGCTCCTGGCTCACAAAGCCCGCATTTGGTTTGATCACAAGCTTTACAGTTACAGAAGAGCTTGATAGGCGTGAGATGCCATTGCTGCTAACCGAGATTGTGGCCTCATTTGTAATGGTATTGTTCTCCTCTATTGTCGAGATCTTTTTCCTGACCATGACAAAACCATTGCCAGATACGCTGGAGTCTTCTCTGAAGTCCATATTTGGAGTCTTTGGAGGCTCGACAATCAAGACAATCGATCCATTTTCGCCAGGGTCCACAGTGCCTACAAGCCAGGTGAGATTACCGCCAATTATCGAATCGGGCGTGCTTGATATGTGGACGATTTCCAGTGGGGGCATGATATCAGTGATGATGACGTTTTTGGCCTTTGTTTGACCCTTATTTCCATAGTTGATTGTAAAAATTATGCTATCATATTGATCAAAAACGGATTTATTGGCGGTTTTATTTATCCATAGATCCACACCAGAGAGTTCATCCCTGGCTGAAGCCATCTGGATAGGATATGCGCAGAGTACCAAAAATAATATCAGAAATACGAAACATAATTTAATTGCCCTTGCATCATCGCCCATTTCCAGTTTGCCTCGAAGATCTGAGATCCGGATAT
>DAONDW010000128.1:0-5285 GCA_035402785.1 Methanothrix sp.
TCCAGTCGCATACCGGGATTCCGGCCAGCTTTGCCTTCTCGAGGCATATGGGAACAATATAGGCGTCCAGAACATCGCTGCTGCTTGGCGTGGTCTTGATGCCATCATTTTCGTTCTTGACAATAGTATAGTATGGTTCCGTTTTGTAAAAATAACTCTCATTAACAATATATTGAGAGTCATCTTCCTTTAAAGTGTACATGATGTCTTTTTTAGGAATATGTTCTCGTCGTTTGTTCATTAAAACATCACCGCATAACCTGCGCGTGAGAAAATAGATCCGTTTGCCGTTTTTTTTGCGTAGGATACCCTACGGTATTTGCTCAGACTACGGTGCCCATCGGAATCGGATGCCATCTCTTTCTCAGAAATTTGGATCTCCTCTGCTTCCCTACAGCTAGCTGGTAGTATTTATTGTTGTCGACCACTGGCTTGAATCATCCTCGCCTTCCTTCTTCTTATCAGGACTATCGCCATCGGCCGGAATTGCAGCCTCGTTAAAGATCATTATCTTTTCCTCTCAAGGAATGAGTCTCCATGTGTTTTACGCGAATTGCCTAAGAACAGCATCATCAACTCCTTTGGGCCTCTCACCGGAAGGCTGCAGGCATGATCGGTGCATACGTAGGCGGAAGCCGTTTCTTCATCCAGTGGGAGATTGCGGGAAAAAGACACAATTTCTCGGATCTCTTTTCCGTCTACCAGTACTGTGGATTTGTTGGGCAAAAACCGGGACCTCATGGCCCGGAGCATCTCTGCTATGGTCGCGTCCTCACGGCTTCCCAGCAGAGCTACTTCTGAGGTCGGACCAATGGCATAGTCCAGAGAGCAGAGGAGCATGGTCTGGCCGAAGCCTGATGTCCTGGGCGCGCCGTTTGCCAGCTTCCAGGCTTTCTCTTCCAGTTCGGTCCTTCCGAACAGGTGCATGAGCCTGAGAAGGTTATGCATGGCAATGGAATTTCCGGATGGGATCGCCCCGTCGTAATACTCCTTTTTGCGCAGCAGCAGATCCTCTCCGTCGTCCGGAGAAAAGAACAGTCCGCCCTGATCCATATCCTTGTCCCAGAAATGCTCCATCATGGATTCATTCAGCTCCATGGCCTTTTTCAGATATTTGGCATCAAAGACCGCCTCATACAAATCAAGCAAGCCCCAGATCAGAAAGGCATAATCATCCAGATTGGCAGCGATGCCTGCTCCATTTCTGTAGCGGTGTAGCAGCCGGCCATCTGCAGTCGCATTCTCCTGCAAAATAAACTCGGCGGCCTTTATTGCTGCTCTTTCGTACTCTGCTGCTTTTGCCCCCTGCAATGCCTGGGCGGCTTTCGCCAGGGCGGCGATCATCAGCCCATTCCAGTCGGTGAGGATCTTATCGTCCTTCAGGGGATGCTCTCTCTTCTCTCTGGCCAGAAATAGCCTGGTCCTCAGCCTCTCCATCCGTTCGCAGAGATCTGGCAGGCTTATCTTCAGTACTGCCGCTGCGTCCTGCAGCGATGATCTCAGGCGGAGGATGTTTCTTTGCTTCTCGAAGTTTCCGCTCTCATGCACATCGAAGAGCCGGATGAGCAGCCTGAACTCCTCGCCCTCAAGGCTCTCCTTCAGCTCCTGTGCCGTCCAGAGGTAGAATTTGCCCTCTTCTCCTTCGCTATCGGCGTCCTCAGCCGAGAGAAAGCCTCCCTGGGGTGCGGTCATATCCCGGAGCACGTAGTCCAGGATTTCGCCTGCCGTTTTCCCGTACTCCTCTTTTCCTGTGGCCTGAAAAGTTTCGATGTAGGCGATGGCCATCAGAGCCTGGTCGTAGAGCATCTTCTCGAAATGGGGAACAAGCCACTGGGCGTCTGTTGAGTATCTATGAAATCCGAATCCCACATGATCATAGATTCCGCCCTGGCGCATGGCCTTCAGAGTCTCCTCGACCATCTGCAGGGCATGCTCGTCTCCTGTTCGATGCCAGTAGCGCAGGAGGAAGAAGAGGTTGTGCGGCGAGGGAAACTTGGGTGCAGTGCCAAAGCCTCCGTTCTGGGGATCGTAGATGGAGGATAAGGCCTCGTACCCCCGGTCTAGGGCGGTCTCGTCCAGGTTCGCAGCATCCGCCCCGGCTGGAGGCTTGCTCTGGCTTCGGATAAAATCGATGATCTTATCCGCCGAGTCCAGAAGCTGATCTCTTTTTTTCTCCCATAGCTCCTGGACCTTTGGTATGATCTCCATCATCCCTGCCTGGCCGCGGCTTCCCGACTTGGGAATGTAGGTGGCGGCAAAGAAGGGCTTTTTGTCCGGAGTCATAATAATAGTAAGCGGCCAGCCGCCCCTGCCGGTCATGGCCTGGGCAAAGCCCATGTAGATCTGGTCTATGTCAGGCCTCTCCTCCCGGTCGACCTTTATGCAGATAAAGGCCCGGTTCATGAGGGCGGCAACTTCTGGGTCCTCGAAGGACTCGTGGGCCATGACATGGCACCAGTGGCAGGTGGAGTAGCCGATGGAGAGGAATATTGGCCTGTCCTCTTTGGCGGCAGCCCGGAAGGCTTCTTCACCCCAGGGGTACCAGTTCACGGGGTTGTGGGCGTGCTGGAGGAGGTAGGGGCTCTTTTCGGAGAGGAGACGGTTAGATTGGGGATTGAGCATTGATTTATCACTGTTTGAAATAGGATTTTTCATCATCAAAGCCTCACGAATGCATATGATCTCTCTAAATAAGAGCTATGATCATCTCATAAATAATCATCTCATAATCGCTCATAACCCAAAATTATAAAAAAATAAAAAAAACTAAAATAGGCGTATATCGTTGGGAGAGACTACATTTAATGGAGCTACATCAAAATAGACAACATCTCCTTCGTCATAGATTGGTTGATTTGCTGGCCATGGCGGTGATGGGAATATATTACCATTCGCATTGAAGAAGCTGATTCTAGCGATTGGAAGAGACCCTACTTGCGGAGGTGTGACTCCAATTGGAGTCATTGGTCCATTAAATAGCAGTAGCGGTCTATTGGCATCTGGATCACTGAGTGAAACCTTTGAGCCAGATGGGAAGCCTGCATTCGTGGTTATTCTTACATCGTTTGTATTTGTGTTCGCGCCAGCAGCGACTTTAAGATAGACTGGATCGCCCATGTCGTATCCTGGTCCTCCAGATACGTCCATATAGGAAAAGCCAGTTGCTGCAAAACCAACACCTATCGGCACTGGAACAACCTGCTGCCCTATATCGGAATCTCCAGGTTTAACATAAGATCCCGCTGGATAACTCCCCCAGGCAGTTAAACGAATATTGTTTGCTCGGACAATTTTTTGTGGCCCTCCAGCTATGCTGCCAAGTTGAAGATAAATCACATCTTTATCATCGTAAACATTAGGTGTGGTACCAATGTCCCAGTATGCCACCCAATCAACAGCTTGTGGAGTAAATGGAAGAGCCGGCAAAATCGTTGCGCTCAATTGCGATAGCGGCAACCCAATATCCGGGTCCCCTGCCTGTACCTTGGTTCCATACGTTCCTTGCGCTTCTGCCAGGCCTGACGCGAGCATCACCAGGCATAGCAGAATGCATATCGAGAGTTTATTATTCACGGTAACACCTCTTTTGGAAGTAATATGTTTTGTTACCTTAAAAAGATATGCATTTTTGATATACTAATTAAATTATATGGTAAAAAAGCTTTTAAAAAATTATTGGCATAATTAGTAATAGTTGCGAGATAATCCTGCCCGTAAATCTTATCTATTCAGCTGATTTTCCAAACGAACTATCTGATCAGATAATTTTTCAATTATCAATTTTATTTTAATATAATTTATCTGAAAATCAAAGTATTTCATACTATTATCGTTTTGATTTCAGATAGCTTCGCGAATAAACGTCGAAATTATTTTGTAATCCGGCCCCGTTTGCTCCGGCCCTAGGAGCAAACATTTGATAATAATTTTACAGAGTCTGGTTTCGTTTTCAATATTATTATCTCTACTATAATTACCATCATTCTCTTGAATATTCATATGATAATTTCTTTCGATATGTTTATATCCCTTAAAGGGAGATTCTTCGTATACTCGATAGAGTATAGGGGTGAATTAGTATGAAGGGAGTAGTAATAGCGACAGCTTTAATTCTATTGCTATGCTGCTGTACCGCATTGGCCAATCCACCATTGGTGCCGCCAGTACAGTACGAACAGTTTTGTGAAGCGCAGAAGATCTCCGGAAGCGGAGTTATCGATATGAGTACCTCAATAGTCGATAAGAAGATCGCTCTGGAGTACTTCAACAACATGGCCGGCAACGGCGACTTTGAGCTTGATCAGGAGAATGCCTACTCGCAGAATTCCGATAAGCTGCAGAGAAATGTTTCCTCGGCAAACGGCGGAAATGCGAGCTCGCTCAATATGTACGATGCCACCAAGCTCACCTATGCCAGCAAGGACACGCCTCTTATGGGCTCTAAGCTCTTGCATTCCAAGGCGTTTTACGGCGGAATAGGGGCCAAGGTCCAGGAGAATTTCGCAGTCTATGAGATGGAACAGGATCAAAAGTCATTCTTCGTCTCAACAACGCCCTACAATCCTCAGGAACCTGTAGCGCCTGTCAACCAGGACTACTTGCAGCTTCTGTCACTGTACTATCCAGAGGAATACGCCAAGTACATGGCACAGACCACGCACACCATAACTCCTGAGCAGCTTATCAAGGAGCTGAAGGATGCGGGAAGGGACACCGCGCGGGTCTCAGCCCTGATGGGCAATAATCCGGCTCATTTGATTGGTCTCGAGACCAAGAATTCCTTCAACGGCACATGGGGAACGGATGCTTCCATGCACAAGATATTCTACAAGGACATCAAGGCACACGAGATGTTCTCGGGAACATTCGAGGCAGAGAAGACCATCAAGTTCCATGAGAATCCCGTGCCCGAAAAGGATCGCGCTGTCTGTGACGGCATAGATTGCTAGAAGATCGGCAATCTTACTATCTTTTTTATAAATTTCATTCAATGCCGTCAGCGACTGCCGACTGCCGCGCTGCTCTCCGATCCAGATTTCGATTTTCAAGTGCGCCTGGCTGATCCACGCGGCGCGAAAGCAATGATCGTGGCGAAAGCAATGAATGGGGCATGATTCGTCTGATTAGTCTTAGCTCTGAATGGAGCAGCTCTTCTCAGCCCATTTGCCCCAAGCTAAAAAAGGATACAGAAGATCCGAAAATGTGGATCTTCAGAATTTGTCAGTTTCTCACACCGGGCCGATGGGTGCTACGACTTTCTTGTATACCTCATTGAGGACCTGGGC
>DAONDW010000129.1:0-5281 GCA_035402785.1 Methanothrix sp.
GCTCTATGACCCTCTTCACATCCCACGAGCCAAGGCCGAATGGCTCAGGATTTCCAACAGCCGGGGCATATGCCGGATCCAAAACATCAAGATCAATTGACAGATAAAGCCGCTTGCATCCCGAAAGGCTTTCAAGAGCCTGATCAAGCACTGAATCGATCCCCTCATCCCTCACCTCTCTCGCTGTGAAAAATGGCACATTATTCTCCTTCGCGAAAAGATGCTCCTCTCTGCTCGCACTCCTGATGCCAATGGATGCATAGCCACTGACAGCCTTCTTCTCCAAAATCCTCCTGCTGGCGCAGGCATGACTGTATCTGGTGCAGCCGTACTCCTCGCGCAGGTCCAGATGGGCATCGAGAACCAGCACGCCAAGGGATTCAGGCGCAAATCTCCTGCCAAGGCCCTCAACGATTGCCGGAGTGATGGAGTGCTCCCCGCCAAAAAAAATCGGGACTGCGTTTTTGGGCAGAAAGGCCACAGCTTCCTTTATTGTCTCCTCCGCATAAGCCGGATCAGCTCCAAGCTCCACATTGCCAATATCGCAGATCGCAGTCTCAGAGAGATCAATATCATAATAGCTGTCGTAGCTCTCAAAATTAAAAGAGGCAAAGCGGATGGCGTCAGGGCCATCCCTGGAGCCGGAGCGAAAGGACGCCGTCCCATCAAAGGGCAGCCCCACCACTACGTAGCCCGCATTCTCCAGTTCGCTATCGGCGTCGGCAAAGCCGCACCTTTGAAACATGAATATTTAATGGACTTAAAATGGTCTAGCGCAGGTCCAGCTTTGTCCTGCCCATTACGAAGAGATAAGCAACCTCTTTTCCTTCCTCGATCTTCTCCTTCTGGTCTGCAGTCAAGGGAACATCGACTGTGGCATAGCTTCCCAGATCCATGAGCTGCACCGATGTCTCACCGATGGACAGAACCTGTCCAGTCTTGCGCTCCACTGTTGGCACATAGATCTTGGTTGTGACCGGCTGGACGATGGACTTCTTCTGGTTGTCGAAGATGCCTATGGCGTCCACCCTCGCCTTAGCGCTTCCGTGCTTGCCTGGCTTGGAATGGGATATGCTCTTGATTATGCATGGTTCTTCATCGATGATGACGTACCGTCCTTCTTTCAGCTCTCTGACCTCTACCTGCTCCTTCATTTGATCACTCCTAGCGTCGAATGCAACTCTCCTATTTAAAGGATGTCTTTCATGCGGCGCAATGCTTCCTCAAGCTGACAGCGCGCTGCAGCATAGGATATGCGAATGTGCTCTCTGCCACCAGCGCCAAAGGCTGATCCTGGAACTACTATTACCCCGGCCTTGCCCAGCTTTGCTGCGACCGCATCTCCATCCCCAACTTTCGGAAAGAGATAGAAGGCTCCATCCGGCACAATGAGATCCACACCCATCTCCTTAAAGCCCTTCACAAGCAGATCACGACGGGCCCTGAACTCATCTCTCATAGCAGCCACGCAGTCCTGCGGCCCGGTCACAGCTTCCAAGGCCGCAGCCTGGGAGATGGAGCTGGCGCATGCCTGAACGTACTGATGGATCTTGAGCAATTCCTCAAGCGCGCCGCCTTTGGCTGCCAGATAGCCAAGCCTCCAGCCCGTCATTGAATAGGTCTTGGAGACGGCATTGACTGTGATGACGTTGTCCGAGAACTGACCCGGGCTCACATGCTCGCCTTTGTAGATGAAATGCTCATAAACCTCATCAGAAAGCACTGCAATGTCCCGGTCATCTGCTATCTCGGCAATGGCGCGCATCTGGCCAGCAGTTCCAACCGATCCGGTGGGATTGGACGGCGAATTGACTATGATGAGCCGTGTCCTGTCTGTGATCCTCTCCTGGATGGCCTCAGGGTCCAGACGCAGGTTCTGGTCAAGAGGCACTGCAACTGGCCTGCCGCCAACAAGGCGCGTCAGCTCGACATAAGAGAGAAATGCAGGATCTCCGATCAGAACCTCATCGCCCTGATCGACGAGAGCGGCGATTATCAAAAAGAGAGCCTCGCTGGCTCCGCTTGTCACCATTATCTCCTCTGCTGTGCAGTCGATGTGGTTTTCCCTCTGAAACTTCCCGGCAAGAGCTGCTCGAAGCTCCGGCACGCCGCAGTTGGGCGTATAGCCGCATTGGCCCTTTTGTATGGCCCGGATGGCCGCGTTCTTGATGTGCTCCGGCGTATCGAAGTCGGGCTGTCCCAATCCCAGATTCACTGATCCGGCTACTGCCCCCTCAAAGCATTTCCTGATCCCGGATATCTCAATTTTTTTTGTACAACCTGCAAATCTCATGGCTACCTGTCTCCTGACTGTTCTCTTTTGCCTGTGGCTCCAACCAGATCATCTTTATAAACTACATTGAGCGTGCTAAAACAACTGAGCCTGGAAAGCTCCTCCCTGATGAGATTCATCCTGATCCTGCCCCCCCTCCAGTAAAGAGTGATCTTCACATCCTCTCTTTCTGTCTCTTTAGAGATGGATTCCATGAACATCTCCAAAGCCCGGCTATTGGAGAACGGAACCACGAATATTGCCCGATATAATTGATTCTTACGGGCGTAAGAGGTGAGAATGTAGCCGTTGTTCTCAAATTCGCTAATCTCCTCAAAACGGCATAAAACCTCCTTTTCGTGCTCTGCAGTTCCATCGATTCTGGAGATGATCAGAAGGATCTTGGAGAGGAGAGATTTATCGAATTTCTTACCAAACCAGATATTGATGGCTCCCTGAGTGAGGACGATGGATACCGCAGAGCCGCTCACCTCAATTGAGACCGGCTCCTGCCTGTGGCCTGAGGAGCTTGGCATTCTGACCCTAGATCGAGCGGAGCAGATATAACCATTTCGAGATTAATCTCAAAAGAATATGAACGATCTCATATGAAAGATCTCAAAAGAGGAATGCGACTTGAATGATTGCCTGGTAGCACTGAAGAAGCGCTTCTTAAGCGAGCCCTATGCGAAGATATTCGGAATAGAGATGGTAGAACTTGAGGAGGGTCGCGTCATTCTAAGAATGAAGACCTCCGCAAATATGAATAATATATTCGACTGCACACATGGCGCGGCCATATACTCCCTGATAGACTCCGCCTTCGGGCTGGCAGCCAATTCGTGCGGCAGCATGGCAGTGGCCCTGAGCGCGAATGTGAACTACCTGAGTGCCCCGCGGTTAGGTGAGGCGCTGCAGGCAGTAGGCCAGGAGGTCAATCGCTCCAGAAAGATATCAGCCTGCACAATCACAGTCACTGGCGAGGACGGACGGCTTATTGCCACCTGCCATGCCCTGGCTTACAGGAAGGAAAGAGCACTGCCCTTCCTATGAAATAAGACCATCAGGAACTGATATCATTCTGAGCAAATATCATTCAGAACTGATATCATTCAGGGCAGAGATCATTCTGAATAGAGACTGCTCTGAACAGAGTTTATATTCCATAGCTGCTCCAGACAAAGGCGATGAGACTTGCCTGCTGCATAAAGAAGTACAAAGACGATACCCACCGCGCAGTCTCCCCTGAGGAGACTCTTTTGCGCGCTGATGCCAAACTGCCTGCTGCCGGAATCACAAGGGTGGCAGACATAACAAACCTTGACAGAATCGGCATTCCAGTATTCTCCTCAATCCGGCCCATGGCAGACCTTGGAGCCATTTCAGTTTACAACGGCAAGGGAGCCACGCCCACTGAGGCTAAAGTCTCGGCCATGATGGAAGGCCTGGAGCGCTATTCGGCTGAGGTCAGGAACAGGGTGCTCGAAATCGACAGCTTTTCGCGCCTGGACAATGCTTTGGATCCGCGAGAGCTGATCCTGCCCGCAGATGCAGATCCGGATGCCATGATTCCATGGGTCGCTGGCTGGGACATCATGAACAATGAGGAGATTTCCGTCCCGGCAAATGCGGTCTTTCATCCTCTGCCATCTGACTACAAGCGCCTTTTTAGAACGAATACCAGCGGCCTGGCATCTGGAAATGCGATCGAAGAAGCCATATTTCACGGCCTGGCCGAGGTCATTGAGAGAGACGCCTGGGCCCTGGTAGAGGCGACGCGAAGCATTGGACCGCTGATACGCGATGTGCAGGACGAACAGGCAAAAGGCCTCCTGGACAAATTCGCTGCTGCGGAGGTGGATGTCTATCTGAGGGACATTACCAGCGACATTGGCGTGGCCACATGCGCAGCAGCCTCAGATGACGTCCGCCTGCGCGATCCGACCCTTCTCACAACCGGCATGGGCACGCACACCAGCTCCAGCATTGCAGTCCTCCGCGCGCTGACCGAGGTGGCGCAGAGTCGGCTGACCCAGATTCACGGGGCAAGAGAGGACACGACGCTTGCGGACTTTCGAAAACAGATAGGCTATGAGAGAACAAAGAGGCTCAATCGGCACTGGTTCGAGCCCAAAGAGGAGAAGAGCTTTTCCGAAATCCCGTCCTTTGAGAGCGACGACTTTCTCCTGGACATCGAATACATGCTGAAAAAGCTGGAGGACGCAGGCCTTGATCGGGTGATAGTCGTAGATCTGACTCGCGAGGAGATTGGCATTCCAGTTGTCAGGGTGATTGTGCCAGGGCTTGAGATCTCGGCTGTTGATCCGGAAAGGGTAGGGAAAAGGAGCAAAAATGCAAGATTGCGAAATCGTCGTCTTTCTGGGTCCAAGCCTCGCTAGAGAAAAGGCAGAGCAGATTTTAAAGGCCGACTACAGGCCGCCAGCCAGGCGAGGAGACATCTACAAGGCGGCAAAGGAAGGAGCCAGAATCATCTGTCTCATCGATGGAGTCTTCTTTCAGGATTGCTCAGTTGCCCACAAGGAGGTCATCCATGCCCTGCAGGCTGGGGCAAAGGTGCTGGGCGCATCCAGCATGGGAGCCCTGAGGGCCTCAGAGCTTGATGTCTATGGCATGGAGGGCATAGGAGCCATCTACCAGGCGTACAGGAGCGGCCATCTGGAATCGGATGATGAGGTGGCATTGGTCTTCGATCCATTTTCCTTTGAGCCCAGATCCGAGCCGCTGGTCAATATTCGCTTCAATTTAGACTTGGCCTGGCAAAAGGGAGTGATCTCTGTGACCTCCAAGGACAGGCTCTTTCATATTGCATCAGCCATCTATTTTCCTGAGCGAACCTATGAGCGCATGTTCTCAGATGCCCAGGGCAGCGTTTCCGAAAACGAGATGAACAGTCTCCGCCACTATCTGGCAAAAGAGATGCGCGACTTCAAGATGGAGGACGCGGTTATTGCCCTGGAGAAGGTCAAGAAGATGGCAGAAGAAATGAAG
>DAONDW010000130.1:0-1959 GCA_035402785.1 Methanothrix sp.
CGCTGGCAGATACGACGATGGTCCTGGAGAGCATGTTGAAGGCTCTCTGGCCCTGGCCCCGGTAGACTGCCAGGCCCATAATGCAGTCAACGGGAAGCAAAAAGGCCTTTCCAAAGCTTTCGATTGCAGCATCTTTAAATCCGATCGTCTCGCCATCGGCACCAACTATTACGATATTGAGGACCATTTTGCCCAAAGACTGGCCCCGGTACCCTTCCAGAAGAGTCCAATAGACGAACAGAAGAACCTGGAACATTGTCAGGCCAACTGGGCGAAAGAATTCGAGATCCCATGCATTCGCAACCCCCATCCAACCTATGCCCACGATCAGAACATCAATCAGCCAGGCTCCGACTCTATCTCTCCAGGATGCGCGGCCCATTCTGTCCATAAAGGATGCTCCACATCAGGTATGTTGTTCGGATTTGTTCGAACATACGAAACTTGCAGAAGATTCTTAAGCCTTGTGGTCTGCTTCAAAAGAGAAATAAGCTGCAAAGAGGTCAGGTTACAATCAGCAGCATCAATAACACTGAAATTCTGACCATCACGCTGATGAATGTGGATACCATCACAAGAGACAGGCCAACTCTCATTCCGAATACTGATGTGTAATTGGGCAGCAGAGACCGCAGAGAGTAGAAGGGCAGCATGAAAAGGCTGCCGAGCATCAAGACTATGAGAGCCTTTGTCTCGCTGATGCCGCCATTTTGAATGAGCGGGCCTAGAAGGGTAATTCCGGCTTTGGGACTGGCCACATAAATGGTCAGGGGGATCACAGTTTCAGGCGGAACTGAAAAGAAGTTCGCCAGAGCAGTTACATCCAGCGATTGGAGTATTCCCTCCTGATCCATGTAAAGAACCAGAAAGGTCATTATGAAATACAGCCCTGCGATTTTCAGAAATATGCGTGTCTGACCCTTTAGCGACCTCATGGCTGCGTCCCTGTAATCCTTTTTCGACCTGGATGCAGAGGACTGAGATGGATCGGACTGAGCTGTTGTGACTGGTGTGGCAGATGAGATTGATGAAACTGATAGAACAGATGGGGCAGACGATGCAAATGACGAAGACGATGCAGATGAAGCAGATGGGACATCTGGCACAGCTTCTGCCATTGTGGTCTGCGAGCTTCCCGGCAGGTAGGCCCGGCCCAGGACCAGCACCAATGCCAGCTTGATCAGGCCGGTTGCAATTGAGATGATCGCATAGACTCCGCCCACGAATAATCCAAGAACAGGTATTACAAAGGCCAGTTGATATGTAAAGAATTCGCGGAAATATACAGGAACGCTGTTCATGATGGCGCTGAGAAATGCCTGCTTTTCGCTGAGCTGTCCCTCCTCTTTCAGCCTGGCGATCATCGCATTGGCAGCCAGAGCTGATCCGATGCTGACGACGAATGTGGAGGCGGACACTGCAGGCAGGTGCGATATAGAAACCAATGGCCTGGCCAGATGGGAGATGCGCTGAAATGAGTTCAGCTCAACAAGAAAGCCTGTCAAAAAGAGCATGATGAATACCGTCGTCATGGCCGAGACTGTGTCGTCCAGTGTGCGCAGGAGGATATCGATCATCGTCTGTCCTTGATATCACTACTATGCTCGTATCGATTTTTTATATTTTTCGGTAAACTCGTGTTATTCCTCCAGCATTGTCGTTTTCCGATATTTTCATTGCTGTAGAGATTCAAAACGATATTTATTCATCAGCAAAGGAGACCCTGGCAAGGATGACCGGATTGTTTCTCAATACCAACCCTGTTTTGCATGTCGATGATGGCGGAAGAGACAGAGTGAGCGTGCTGTTTGTGCATTCCCTCGCGGGCAATTGCAGCCACTGGTTTTCCCAGTTGGAGCACCTGCGGCGCGAGAGAAGGGCAATAGCCCTGGACCTGCGCGGCCACGGCCTATCAGGCATGGCATCTGATGGCGACTACTCCATCTCAGCCCTGGCAGA
>DAONDW010000130.1:2059-3416 GCA_035402785.1 Methanothrix sp.
AAGGAGGAGATTGTGGTGAGCGGTCCGCTTTCATCGAGCCAGGCAATAGGCGATCCAGGAAGAGATGATCTGCCCATAATGCGTGGAAAAGAGGTACTTGTGCAGGCGGTCTTTCGGGGCTGTGCAGGCCAGGCATTTTCCGCAGATCGGGGCAGCTTTCAGGGAAGCCTGGAGGACGTGCTGGCTCTGCCTCTAAAAAGCATCTTTGAAAGAGCTGTGCTTGTGGCAACCATGAATGCAGTTCTGAGGTGCCTGGGTTTGGTGAAGGGCACAGTTCATTGCAGGGATTCTGGGCCCAGGATGTGCGCATTATCAACTGAGGCCTGGATCAGGGAGCAGGGTGCTGACAGGGTTGGGATGGTGGGCTTGCAGCCTGCAATTTTAGAGGCTCTCGTCAGGGCTCTGGGAAAAGAGAGGGTGATGGTCTCAGACCTGGCGGAGGCAGGAGGGGTGCGATTCGGAGTGAAAGTTCTGGATGGCATAGACAGCAGCCAGATATTCGAGCAGTGCCCTCTAGTGCTGATAACCGGGTCGACAATAGTGAATGGCACCATTGATGGATTGATGATGCTTGCCAGGCAGCACAAAAGCCAAGTGGTCTTCTTCGGAACGACTATTTCAGGAGCTGCATATCTGCTGGGGCTCACCAGGTGGTGTCCGGAATCGATGTGAGGTGGAAGGCGAAGGCTATTTAAATATATCCGGCAAAAGATATTTAATAACCACCCAGTTATTATTTAAATGATATTATCGAGGCTCTTTATGAGACCTACTCAAAGAATCAAGGTTAAAAACGGGATCGAGTACTGGTATGAAGAGACACCCTACTATGATCCGGTGAAAAAGCAGATCCGGCACAGGTCAAAATACCTGGGCAGAAATGTTGATGGTCAGCCGGTACGGATGCGTTCTGCCCCAGATGAGGTCAAAGAGAAGACGAAAAAGAAAACTGTGGCTGTAAAATCGTCTTATGATTATGGAAGCATATTCGTTCTCCAATCGATTATAAAAGAGCTGAATCTGGATCGCTATCTTGGAGCTTTGCTGCCTCCTGAAGATGTGTCCATGATTCTTGCACTGGCATTCAATCGGATCATTCGACCTATGACTATGGATAATGTAAGTTCATGGTACGAAGGTACTTCTCTTGCCCTTGAATCACCCAGAATCAGCCTTTCCCGTCAGCGAATTGACGAGCAGCTCATTCGATTGGGAAAAAGCGATATTCCTGACAGATTCATCTCCCAGCTCATAAAGGGATCAGACACGAAAAGCGCTATAGTTTATGAAATTGCAGGCAGCTCAAATCCTCCTGAATCCATCAGCTTCTTTGAACATGAGTGCGATCCTGAATGCA
>DAONDW010000130.1:3516-5275 GCA_035402785.1 Methanothrix sp.
ATTTCGAATGCAATTTCGAATGCGAATCACTCCAGCAAGTCAGTCTATCCCTGGTTCTCGATGAAGACATAGGATTGCCTGTGATGTATGACGTCTTTTCTGAAAGCATTTCAGATGTCGGTGTTCTATCCGGCTCCATGAAAAAGATCAGAGAACATGGCATTGAAAAATATGTGGCTGTGATGGATTGCAAGCCCTTTTTCAGAAGCTGCCTGGATGGACTGGTGACAGATAGAGTTCCGTTTGTCATTGCAGCCGGATTGCAGTCGATTGATCAGAATGAATCGCCGATAAAAGAAGCTCTAAATGATATCGATGATTTGAAATATATTCATAAGTTCAATGGTGAGCCAATTTTTGCCAGGCCAATTTCCTGCAATATTGGCAGAGATGAAGTCCATGGATATCTGTATTATGATCCCAAAAAGGAACAGCTAAAGAGACAGGGCCTTCTTGTCAGACTGCATGATATTCGAAAAAAGCTGCAGGATATGCGCCTGAATAGCGATGACGACGGCTCAGCGGTATTCAAGGATATTGCTCGCGGATTTGAAGAGTTTTTCGACTGGCATGTGATCGATAATCATCTTGATGCTGCAATCAAGCAGGATGCAGTCGCACAGAAAATGGGCAAAATGGGCAGGTTCACAATATTCTGTTCAGAGGACTTCGATGAAATGAAGTGTCTTTCACTTTATCATGAACGCAACGAAATTGAAAAGAGCTTCAATACATTGATTGGAGAAATCCATACATTACCATCGAATATGCTGCAATTGAAATCCCAAAATGAAAATACAATCAATGGATTCCTTTTCATCGCCTTCCTCAGTCTGATCATCAGGACGCGATTGATGAGCATGATGAAAAGCGCTGATCTGCTCGACAGATATTCTGTTGAACATCTTCTCATGCAACTTGAGAGGTTTAGAGCAATCGTCCTTGCGGACGGAAAGATCATATTCTCAGAAATGACAAAAGACCAGAGAGATATTTTCCAAAAACTCAATCTGAGGATCTGAATCTTTTTAGGGTTTCTTCATTACATATTATATTTTATAATGCAGAATCATGTGGTTTATCCCACTTTAAATATAATATATTGCACTCATTTTGCTAAATGATGGAAACCATGGTCATGAGTTTCGGGAATGTGCAGCGTTATGTCGCCAGAAAAGGCTTAAAATGTATTAGCAATAATATTGCATTTGATGCTCAATATTTTGGATCTCAGTGATAGCCAGATTTTTCTGGAGAGCGATCGCTGGCTGTGCAGCTTTGGTTGTGGAGAGCCGGTGAAGCTTGGGCTGGTGCTGGAAGCCGTGGATCTGGCGTCAGACGATGGCGATGAGTTCTCTTATGTCATAGATGCCAGTCTCGTTCCCCAGCTTGAATTTCTGGATGGTGAGATTTTGGAGGAAGCCAAATCCGAGGGCCTGGGGACGAAGGAAGAGCTATTGCGCTATGCCTACGAGTGCTATGGAGGCGTTCCTGTGAACATCGATGCTGTGCAGCCACCCAAAGCCTCTTGCGGAATGTCCGGATTTGTAGCCAAAAGCGTCATTCAAACCACAAAAATGGCAGGAACCGGGGAAGAGATGGAAACCCGCCATTTCCAGGATCTTGGGGAGGCCATATCCTTTGCTCGCGATTTTTATGCAGTATATGCGCCCATCATCTTCGGCTTCATCGATGTGGTTTTGGACCATCCACTGAGAGCTGGAGGGACCGGCTGGGATAAAATCAGGCTCATGGCCCG
>DAONDW010000131.1:0-3820 GCA_035402785.1 Methanothrix sp.
GATGGATTTCGGTGGATGAGCGCAATCGCGCCAGTCCATCAAATCCATTTTATCCTGCCATTTTATCTTTTATTTCAGATTAAATTTTTCTGTGCCATTTTTGTACCATAAATATATATTCAGTTCAGTCCAATGCCATCTGGAGAGAAAAGCCTATAAATTCAGGTGTACTTAGGTAAAATTCAGGTAAGTGGGAGGGATTGTACTGGGCGGATGCATGTGGAGAGCGGCTGTACTGATGGCATTGGTCTGTTTCGTGTCCTGTGCCTGCTGCCAGTCGTCGCCTTCGTCCCTTTCGTTAAAGAAGATATCTGCCGGAGAGATTATGGCGATGGCGAACAATAGCTCAGTTGCCTATGACAGTGTTTTCATCACCGGCGACTTCTCCCTGGAAAATGATAAATACTACTCTCTGCAAATAACTAACTCTGTTTTTGCCGGTAATGTGAGCTGCAAAGGCATGGCTTTCTTTGGCAATGTGAACTTTGAAAACACCACATTCTCTAAAGATGCCATCTTCAATGGATCGCGATTTATGCTGGAGGCGAACTTCAATAGCTCTCGCTTTACTGGCACAGCCAGCTTCAATCAGTCCCGCTTTCCGGATGGCGTTACATTTGATTTTGTCGATTTCGGTGGCCTGGCGGATTTTGCCAATATTCAATTTAATGCTTTTGCCACCTTCTATAATGCGACGTTTGAAAAGCAGGCTCTCTTTTCCTTCTCGGAGTTCGACGGCTCTTATGCCAATTTCGAAACTGCTCAGTTCCTGGATGATGTTGATTTTGCAGGCTGTCAATTCAACACCTACGTCACCTTTGCTGGCGCCAGGCTGGAGAAATCGGCAGACTTTCATGCTACGAGGTATTCCAATGGGGGGGTCTTTATTGGCACCCAGTTCCTCGGATACGCCAATTTTGCGCGTTCTCATTTCGTTGAGGACTCTTTCTTCAATGAGGTATTGTTCAACGATGGGGCATCCTTTTTAAATGCCAAGTTCGATGGACCTGCATCCATTAACGACAGCGTATTTTGCAAAAGTGCTAATTTCGATAATGCTCAGTTCCAGGCGTCCACAGATCTGTCTCGATCTGTCTTCAGGGGCAGCATAAAGATGAATAACACAAAGATTGCCAGGATGGTCTTTGATGGCTCTGACTTTAGAATGGCTTCCCATCTGTATCTGGCCAATGCGGATATCAGCCGTATGATGGTGGACTGGAGCGAGATTCAGGGCATTATCTCCTATGACAATTCAGCTTACCTGGCGCTGATAAAGAACTACAAGGATCTGGGTCGCAGCAGTGATGCAAACGATTGTTACTATGAGTATAGATATCTGAATCAGGCTCATAAGCCTCCAGGCTTCTCCAAGTTTCTGGATGTGGTCGCCTGGCTTTCCTGTGGCTATGGTGTGCGTCCTCATTATGCTCTTTTCTGTGGAGCAGTGGTGATCTTCCTCTTCTCCTTCATCTATATGACTGGACGGGGTGTGGAAGGCTTTTCTAATATTCATGGCTTCGAGCTTATGCTCTCGTCTCTTTATTACAGCACCATTGCCTTTACTGCCAATTCCAAAGGCCTTCCTCTGAAGGGGCACTATAAATATCTTGGAATTGCTGAGGGCATCATCGGATGGCTGTTGATGGCACTGTTTTTGGTGACGCTTGGCAAGCTAATCATAGGATAACTTTTATTTAAAAAATTTTTTAAAAAATATAAAGTAAAATACGATTTATCTGTATTGTTCAGGTTCATGCGCGGCCAGGCTGCCTATTCTTTATGGCCCCTGCAAATGGATTTGAATCGTTCTGGGCGAGGGTTTCATTGCTGAGGGTCTCGTTGGTCAGGTTGGCGTTCTCACCTGTAAAATTTATATTCGTTATGCTTTCGTTCGTCAGGTTTACGGTTATTG
Organism: Methanothrix sp.; assembly: GCA_035402785.1. Taxonomy (GTDB): domain Archaea; phylum Halobacteriota; class Methanosarcinia; order Methanotrichales; family Methanotrichaceae; genus Methanothrix. The sequence goes on from DAONDW010000131.1 coordinate 1,916, forward strand.
AATTGTTTGTGGCGTTCTCTACAGCAAAAGCCTGAGCTGCAAAAAGGAGCAGAAGCATTGATACTGCAATTCCATATGTCTTCATTTTAAACTCACCTTTAGCTTCAATTATCAGTCTACGATTTAAATTTTGTGTCGTCGTGGCAAAAAGAGTATATGTCTTAAGGAAAAACAGGAGCTTTCATTAGAATCAGCCCGGTGGATAACATATGAAGCCTCAGCATCTTGCAGTTTTGGTTTTGCTATCTCTCTATGCAATCGCATTTTGTGCTGCAGGAGCGGCTAATGACAGCAGCCTCTCCTCTGGTGGTGTGGGAATAAATGACAGCGGATTTCGTCCCGGTGACAATGGATTTGGCTTTCAAAATTACGGGGCGGATCCGAGCACATTGGATTTAACTGCCGTTGAGATGCAGCGCATGTTCGGGGATCAGGTTTGCGCCAGCAAGGTCAATGGCCAGTGTGTTCTTACCTATCCAGCAGAACGCTGGATGAATTTTGCAGTCTCTGCCATGAAGTCCGGGCATTGTGAAGGGCTTGCGGTGCTCTCAAGCCTCATGTACTACAACCATAGCAGGCCAGGTCTTTTTGGAGGCAATGAAACCGTTGATCTGGCACTTCAAAACATTTTGCTCCAGCGCGAGATTGGCTACTGGTGGACCACGCAGGTTACGTCTCCAGGAGGCTCAAAGAGGGTCAAGGACTCTCCAAATGCAGTTTTGGATACCCTGTCAGCATCGTTTGATGCAGGGCAGGCAGCGAGCGAATGGTGGGTCATGGGCATATATCTGCCGGACGGCAGCGGAGGCCATGCCATCACGCCTTTTGCTGTGGAGGATATGGGCAATGGCACGTCCAGGATTTTCGTATATGATAATAATTGGCCGAAGGAGGTCAGATATGTGGAGGTGGACCGGGCGCACAATAGCTGGAGCTATCTGGCATCGACCAATCCGGATGAGCCGGGCAGCGTCTATACGGGAAACGCGAGCACCAAGAACCTGGAGATCGTCTCTCTCTCTTCGCGTCTGGGTCAGCAGAGATGCGATTTCTGTGATAGCGAAAAATCTGGCGGAAATGCCAGCAGCAAGGGCGCTGCAGAGGGCAGCAAAAATCTCATGATCTGGCAGAGCGGCAGAGCCAGCGTTATGGTCACTGACGGATCAGGGAGGCGGGCCGGTTTGCTCAATGCAAGCGAAATAAATGAGATTCCTGGTGCAGAGATCCGGAATCTGAAATTCGGCGTTGATCAGATGCCTGTCATTTTGCTTCCCTATGAGTCCATAAATGCCTCTCATCTTTCCATAGAAATCAACAGCACTGCGAATGCAAGCGGAAGAAATCCTGCGGACACAGGGATATTTGCCCCTGGCTTTGCGCTGGGATGCTCCATTTCGAACCTCGGACCGGGCCTGTGGCAGAATATGGACCTCATATCTCATGGTGAAGAATATAATGTGAGCATCAGCGCCAACAGTCAGCTATCGCCCATCCTTTCTATAGACACTGACCATCGGAGGATCTCGCTTTCCGGCCTGAAGCTCGATCCTGCTGGCCTGATCAATCTGTCGATGGATTTGGAGCAGGGGGCATTTGGCATGAGCACAATTGGAAATATCAAGCCAGGGACGCTTGAGATTCTGCTCTCATCGCTTGATCCGGCCACTGGAAGCACTTCATCTTTCAAGAGCCTGGATGTGCTACTGCGAAACGGAGATGGGGTCTCAATGGACCTGGCTGGCCTTTCTGATGGCATATCCGCTCCGTCGCTGTCCATCAGCCGCAATAATGGCGGGCAGCAGGAGATGTCCATGATAACGGTCTCCAGAAATGTGCCTGTCAGCATGCCTGAAATTCCTGATGTCAGCAATATGACTTCATCCGTGAGCTCAAAACTGAATTCAT